>JAIYAV010000269.1 GCA_027488855.1 Saprospiraceae bacterium | reverse complement strand
TTTTGGCGTAGCCAAAATCATGTGTTTAGCATTTTAAAATTAGAACCAATCGACCCTGCCTTTCAGGGGTCGGGGGTTCTGAGGCAAAAGCACAACCCTGGATTCAACCTATAAAAATCTGTATAATCCGTAGTCCTACCTGTCGGTAAAACCACCTGCCATGCGCCTGCTATTCTTATTCTTAATTCTCCTCCCCCTTACCCTCTCCTCCCAAACCATCAAAGGCAAGATCTTCGGCAAAACCCCTTCCGGCAATGAAATCCTGCCCGGAGCAACCCTCACGTTAGTAGGCGCTACCCAAGGCGTAGTGAGCAATGAATTTGGCGTATTCGACATCCAGGTGCCCGCCGATGCCACCGACCCGCGTTTGCTTGTCTCTTTTTTAGGCTTCAAAACCGATACCATAGCCATTGCGGGCCGCACCTATTTTTCCATTTACCTCGAACCCGACCCCAAAAACCTGGAAGCAGCCACGGTCGTTGCCCAACAAGGCGGCTCCTTCATCTCGGCCTTACAAGGCATCAAGGTGGAAGTCATCAATCAAAAAGAACTCACCAAGGCCGCTTGTTGTGATCTGGCGGGTTGTTTTGAAACCCAGGGTACCATCCAGGCCCAAACCACCAACCTCCTGCTCAACAGCAAAGAACTCCGCATCCTGGGGCTAGCAGGAACCTACAATCAAATTCTGGTGGACGGTATGCCGATGATTTTGGGCAGCACCTTTACCTATGGCATCAGCAGCATCCCCGGCACTTTGGTGGATCAGATTTTTGTGGCCAAAGGGGCCAATTCCGTTCTGCAAGGATTTGAAAGCATCAGTGGCCAGGTCAACGTCGTCCTGAAAGACCCTAACCTCGACAAAGAAAAAATCCTGCTCAACGCCTACCTCAATTCCTTTGGGGAAAAACACCTCAATGCCAATTTTTCAACCACTTTGGGCAAAAACTGGAAAAGCCTGACTTCCCTGCACCTCGTACAACCCGCCAGCAAACGCGACCGCGATGAAGATACCTTTTTGGACTTGCCCTTGCTGACTCGTTTGGCGATTTACCAAAAATTCACTGTGGGTGACGAACAAAGTGCGGGCTGGAGCAGCAAAATAGGCCTGCGTTATTTGGATGAAAAACGCATCGGTGGGCAAACCACTTTTGATGCCAAAAATGACCAAGGCTCCAACCAAGTCTACGGGCAGGTCGTGGAATATCAACAACCCGAACTGTACACCAAAACCGGTTACCGCTTCTCTCCCCAGTCCAAAATATCCCTGATAGCCTCGGCCTTTCAGCACCAGCAATCAGCCTGGTTTGGCGTTACCCAATACAACTCCAAACACCTGAACGCCTACGCCAACCTGCAATACGAGCAACTCTGGGCGCAAAAACACGACCTGAAGTTTGGCTTCAGCTACCGCCACCTCAACCTGGACGAGAGCATCCGTTTTTCGAACAATGACCTAGAGCGTACCTTTGCTGGCGACTACCTGCGGCAGGAGCGCACCCCGGGTTTGTTCGCCGAAAACGTGTTCAACTTTGCACAATTCAGCATCATTGCTGGAGCCAGAGTCGATCACCATCGGCAGTTTGGCTGGCAATTTGTACCTCGCCTAACCCTGCGCTACAATGCGGGCGACGCCACGGTGATTCGCGCCAATGTAGGTCGGGGCCTGCGCTCGGTCAATCTATTTGCTGAAAACATCTCCTTACTGATCAGTTCCCGCGACATTCAATTTGCAGAATCGCTGGATTTGGAAAAAGCTTGGAATACCGGGGTCAACCTCACCCATACCGCTACTGGCGAGACTTTGGTGGCGACATTTTCGGTCGACCTGTACCATACCCGTTTTCAAAACCAGATTTTCCCTGATTACGATAGCGATCCAAGTTTGGCCATCATCCAAAATTTTCGGGGCACTTCCATTTCCAATGGCTTTCAGTTCGATGCCAAATTTGTGCTGGCGAAAATTTTTGAAGCCAAGTTTGCCTACAATTTTCTGGATGTGTACCGCCGTACTGGTGAGCAAAAAATCCAGCTGCCCTTCAATGCTCGCCACCGCCTGGTCAGCGCCTTTTCTTACGAGCCCAAAAACAAACAATGGCACGCCGATGTAAACCTGCATTGGATGGGGCCACAACGTTTGCCGAATACGGAATCTTTACCCGAATCGTTCCGGCAGCCCGAGTTTTCCCGCGCATTTTCCGTGACCAATGTGCAGTTTACCAAGGTTTGGAAAAAGCTGGATGTGTACGCGGGTTGTGAAAACCTCTTTGATTTCCGCCAGATTCGCCCCATCATCAATTGGCAAAATCCTTTTGGGGAATACTTTGATACCGCCTTTGCCTGGGGCCCTACGCGGGGGAGGGAGTTGTATGTGGGGGTAAGGGTGAGGTTGTGAACAGTGTTTGCGCTGCGGGGGCATCGGTAAGATTACTAGAGTTGTCCGCACCAAAAGTCTAATAACTTACCCTGTTTTCACGTTTTAGAAGAGTCTAAACCCATACTACCAGACATTTTTGTTTTTTGAAAGCGACAAACATCAATTGACACGAGCTTTAGCGTGTGGAAGAGGAATGGTTTTTATTTCATTGACTTGAAGGTTTTTGGATTGCATTTGGCATTGTGCTAAACGCAATCCAAACAAGAAATCTCTTCCTATCCTCCAGGCTGAAATCTGGTGGCAATTGATCCCCTCCACCCAAAATACACAGTAGTATGGCCAAAACCCGATCGAAATGGAAAAAAAAACCACATCGCCCACCCCACCATTCCGCAAGCTGCGCGGCTACGCCTTTGACCCCTCTTTGTCTCAGGCCATTGATACGGCTTTCATCAACGACATGGTCTACCGAATCAGCTGGGAAGAAACCGAACCCGGCCCCTGCGGCGAGTACCTCGAAGTGATTGATTATGACCCTACAGTAGGAGAGTTTTACGAGCCTATCGATTTGCAGGATCCATACATTTTGGCGCAAGATGGACTGAGCCCCAGCGAGAGCAACCCACAGTTTCACCAGCAGATGGTCTATGCAGTGGCCATGACGACCATCAAAAACTTTGAAAAATCGCTAGGTCGTAAAGTGATCTGGAGCTTTCACCAAACCAGGGATGTGCCCAAGGCAAACAAAAACGGAAGGTACATCAACTCCGATGACGCGGAAGACAAATATGGCTACGTCCAGGCCCTACGGATTTACCCACACGCCTTCCGGGGGGCCAATGCCTATTACAGCCCGTTGAAAAAAGCCCTGCTCTTTGGGTATTTCTCAGCTGAACCCGCTGATGTGACCTTACAAATGCCTAATTCCTTGGTGTTTACCTGCCTGAGCCACGACATCATTGCCCACGAAATCACCCACGCTATTTTGGATGGTGTACACAACCAGTTCACCGAGGACAGCAACCCCGACACCCTGGCCTTTCACGAGGCTTTTGCCGACATTGTAGCGCTCTTCCAACATTTTACCTTTTCAGAAGTGCTCAAACACCAGATCGCCAAAACCAGGGGTAACCTATCGGCAGAAAACCTGCTCGGGCAGTTGGCGCAGGAATTTGGCACCTCCATTGGCCAATATGGTGCATTACGCGATGCCTTGGGCGAGATTGACCCAGTCACTCAGGTCTGGAAACCCCGCCAACCCAATGGCAACGAATACCAAACCATCCTAACGCCCCACGAGCGGGGCAGCATCCTGGTCTCGGCCGTTTTTGAAGCTTTTATCAGCATCTACGAACGTCGTTCCGCCGATCTGATCCGCATTGCCACATCGGGCAGCGGCATCTTGCCAGCCGGACAATTGCACCCCGATCTGGTCAATCGATTGGCCGAACAAGCGACCAAGTCCGCCAAACACATCCTGCAAATGTGTATCCGCGCGCTGGATTATTGCCCGCCGCTGGACATCTCCTTTGGGGATTACCTGCGCGCCATCATCACCGCCGACCGCGATTTGATCGCTGCCGACAATCGGGATTATCGCCTGGCCTTCATCACTGCTTTTCGCCGCCGGGGCATCTATCCGGGGGGCATCAAATCCTTATCGGAAGAAAGTTTGAGTTATCCAGAGATACACACGGTGACTCCAAATGGGCAGGAGAACCCCTTCGCCTGGCTCCGCGAGTTCTTTTTTAAGTTCAAAAATGAAATCTCCTACCTCAAAGACCGTCGGAAAATTTTTGTGACCACCCGGGATTACGTCGTGGGGAATTATGACGAAAAAGTAGGGCCGATTTTTGATGGCATCCGCAAAACGCTGTATGAAAAAATGGGCAACTCGCTGGAGTTTGAAAAACTCACCGGACTGGTTTTTTCCCAAAACTGCGAAAGGGTAGGGGTGCGGCGTTCTACTTCTTATGGTGGCGACGGGCCTTCATTTTTCGTGCATTCCATGAATCTTTCTTCCCGGGTAG
Source organism: Saprospiraceae bacterium (assembly GCA_027488855.1). Taxonomy (GTDB): domain Bacteria; phylum Bacteroidota; class Bacteroidia; order Chitinophagales; family Saprospiraceae; genus Haliscomenobacter. Next base: position 36,057 of record JAIYAV010000269.1, on the reverse strand, counting down.
GCCCAGATGGGGAAAAAAGCAACCAAATCATCCTGACCATCACACAAAGAGCTGGGGTAAAAGTGTCGCCGCAGGGTACGGTGACCCCCTTTGTGATCGATAAATCCAACCCCTTTGACAACCCAGACGGCAGTTTCATCATGCGCGGCGGAGCTACTTTGGTTTTTGACCTGGACGATTTTCGCTTGAAATACGTGATCAGCAAACCTTTACTGGATGTCAAAAAACTGGAAAAGGGCATTTATGAAATTGACGCCAAACGCGCTTCCGCCTTGTACCGTTACCAACACCAGGAGGGAAAAGGATTGGACGTCTACAAGGCCTATTTTGAGCGCAGCAGCCTCTTTCCATCCTTCGAACCTTTTTCATTTTTGCACAACCATTAATACCCCGCTTATGGCCACTAAAGTTGTCAATAAAATTGCGGTGCACATGTACCGCCCAGGTGGGACCGGGGATTGTTTCCTGCTCCAATTCAAAAAAGGAACCCAGGTCTCCTTCAACCTGATGATCGATTGTGGTTGCATCAATGGCAGTGCAGCAAACTTTGCCCCCATCCTGGAGGACATTGCCGCCAAAACCAAGCAAAAAATTGACCTGCTGGTACTCACCCACGAGCATGCCGACCACATCAATGGGTTTACCAAAGCTGCCGACCAATTTGTCGCCCTCAACCTGAAGGTCGCCAAAGTCTGGTTTGCCTGGACCGAAAGTAAAACCGACGCGGATGCCAACGACTACCGGCAAAACCATACCCTGCAAAAGCTGGCCTTGAGCCAAGCCACCCAAAAATTGAACAAACTTCAAGGGGATCAATACTTTCAACAACTGCTCGCGCTGGAAAATGAAGGGGAAGAACTCAGCAAGGGCATTGATCACTACATCGCTGCCCTGAATGGACTCAACGATTTGAACCTGGCCGCAACGGGCACCGAAACCATGGAAGACATCCTGCGGCGTTTAAAAATCATCGACGCCAGCACCCTTGTAGAATACCAGGAGCCGGGCAAAACCCTGGAGGGCTTGCTTGGGGCGGAAGGCATCCGCTTTTTTATCCTGGGGCCACCACGAGATTTGGGCCTCTTGAGCAAAGAAGAAAGCAAAAGCCAGGGTTATGAAAAAAGGGAGGTCAAAAGCAATCGAAATCAAGCGCTGGTGGAGGCGCTGGCCTTCCGAAAAGGAGCAGAACAGGACTTGCAACCCTTTGAGTCAACTTATTTTGCCAAAGGAAAAGCTTCCGCACAGCTGAGTGAAATTCGTAAAAAGTACCGGGATGAAAAACATCTTTGGCGCAAAATCGACCACGATTGGTTGTTCGGCGGTGCTGAATTGGCCCTCAAACTGGAACAAAGCATCAACAATACCAGCCTGGTCATGGCGATCCAGTTTGTGAACAGCGAAAAAATACTGCTCTTCCCCGGTGATGCCGAATACGGCAACTGGCTGAGTTGGGGCGCGCCCGGACTGAGTTGGTCCTTTATCAAAAAGAACGAGCAACAAACCGTAAAGGTGGATTACCTACTCAAAAATACGGTGTTTTACAAGGTTGGGCACCACTTGTCTCAAAATGGTACGGGCAAGGAGATTGGCCTGGAGCAAATGACTCACCCGGATTTGGCTGCGATGGCGACCCTGGATTTTGGAAAAATCCTCACCGGCTGGCTCAATACCATGCCGAATGACCTCCTGAGCGCCGAACTCATCCGCAAAACGCGGGGGAAATTTTTCTTTTCGGGCGCTTGTGAAGACATTTTGTCGAACATTCAAACCGAGCGGGTCTCGATTGACGCCAACTTACTGAAGGAGGTAAGGAAGAACAACAAGAAATTTGACAAAAAAATAGCCGTGGAATATACGGTGAGTGGTTAAATGAAAAAGGCCGTCTTCCCGGTAAAAGGAGACGGCCTTTTTTATTGGCAGCACCAGAAAGGTACTAATAGCCTTATTCAGCCACCACTTCGAAAGTAACCGTTCCCGCTACGTCGCGAGACAGTTGAACATGAGCAGTATAAGTGCCCAGTTCTTTAATTTCTTCAGGGATGGATACCTTGCGGCGCTCAATTTCCATACCAATTTGGTCTTTGAGAGCGGCAATGATTTGTACGGTGGTAACGCTACCGAAGATTTTGCCACTTTGACCCGCTTTGGCGCCAATCTTGATGGTTTGGCTGGCGAGTTGGGTAGCAATTGCTTCGAATTCAGCGCGGCGAGCAGCTTCTTGCTCATCTTCCTGGCGCTTGATGTCGTCGATAGCGGCTACATTGGCTTTGTTGGCTACACGAGCCAGGCCTTGTGGGATCAAGTAGTTGCGACCGTAACCATCTTTTACGCCGACTACTTCAAAACGATCCCCTAATTTATCAATATCCTTAAGCAGAATAACTTGCATGATTGATGATGATTTTGAGTTGTGGAGCACCGCGGGGTGTTCCTAAATCAAATCGTTGCAGTCCGAATTGGATTATTTCAACAAATCGGCTACATAGGGCAGCAAAGCCAAGTGACGCGCACGTTTTACGGCCGTAGCCACTTTGCGTTGGTACTTCAAAGAGTTGCCCGTAATGCGGCGAGGCAGGATTTTGCCTTGCTCATTGATGAATTGGAGCAAAAAGTCGCCATCTTTGTAATCGATGTACTTGATGCCAAACTTGCGGAAGCGGCAATACTTTTTGCGCTTCTGGCCAATCTTAGGATTGCTGAGGAACTTAATATCGTCCTTATTTGCCATTGGTTTGTGTCTTTTGGAAGGTTGGTAATGGATTACGCTTGATCTTCGGTTGGCGTTGTAGCAGCAGCTTCAGCCTCTGTCGCAGCAGGCTGTGGTCGACGTGGGCCACTGTTGTTGCTGTTGTTGTTGCCTCGGCGATCAGGACGCTCATTTCGCTCATCGCGCTTTTCTTCTACCTTCTTCTTCTTGATTGTACCAATCAGACCTTTGCGCTTGTCTTCATTGTACTTCACGCCGTATTTATCCAGGGATACGGTCAGGAAGCGAATGATGCGCTCGTCGCGGCGGAACGCTAGTTCAACATCGTTGATGTAGCTGCCATCTACAGCTTTGAATTCAACGCAATAATAAGACCCGGAGTGACGCTTGCCAATGGCGAAAGCCAATTGACGCAAGCCCATCTCATTGATATGCACGATCTCACAGCCCTTGCTCTTGAGCAGATCGACATATGTCTGAGCAGTCGCCTTGATTTCTTCAGACGCCAGCACGGGGTCAACGATGAAGGTTACTTCGTAATTTCTCATCGGATTCAGACATATTTGGTTATCCAAAAATTTGGGCTGCAAAGGTAATTAATGGGTTTTGGATATCCAAATAAATATTGGGAATTGTTGGGGCAATCCTACGTGATTGCCCTTGACGGGCAATCACATAGCCTCGGGGCAACCACGTAGGGTTGCCCCTACGGGCGTTCGACGGCCGATACAATCATCGAATGATCGTAATCCCCCCGAATGATCGGCGATTGCAAATTACCCGTAAATGACCGTACACTGGTATACACGTAATCGAACAGCTCCTGGATGGTTACTTTTTTGTCGTGGTTGGCATCGCCCTCACCTTTTAACCCCCGAATGAGGAAATGGCTGAACACGCCCTGGCGCAGGCCACTGGCCTCCAAGGAGGTTTCTTCGGATTTGGACGACATGATCAGGGCCGTGCCCGCCTGGGCTTGAGCCAACTGATTGTAAAAACCCACAATCGTATTTTGGGTGGCTTGTACCGAGCGAGCGGCCAACATACTGCCCGAATGGCAAGCATCAGCAATGCAGAGTTTGTACTTAGCCGGGCTCTTTTTGAGCATATCGTTGATTTCCTGGTGGAAAATTTTGTTGTCTATACCATTATAATCAATGGGTAAAAAGGCTCCTGGCAAGCCATGTCCTGAAAAATACAAGAGCACAAAATCGTTGGGGCCAGCCTTATAAAACACCTCCCGCATCGCGCTGAGGATGTTTTGGCGGGTCGCCGCTTCGTCGATCAGGAGTTTGATTTGTTCATCGGCCACGGCACCACCTTCAGGGCTTTTCAGGAAGGCGTAGATGCGATAAGCGTCGTCGTCGGTAAAGCGCAAAACGGGCATATCTTTATAGGAGGCTACGCCAATGATGACCGACCAGATTTTGATTCCGGCCACCGCTGGCGGCTGGCTGGTGGGGTTTGCAATTTCCGATTCCAGGGTCTGTACCAATTTTCCATCCTTCCAGTAACCCATTTTTTTGCGCCCGTCAGCGTAGGTATAAGTGCCTCGACCGGTTACACTGCCACGGTCGAACATTCCCTCATAACGAGTGGTCATACCATCCTTTTGCGGGTAAATGGCCACACCCTGGCCATGGGAAAGACTATCTTTAAATGGCCCGATGTAGCGGCTGCCATCACCATATACATAAGTGCCGTAGCCATTGACACAATCGCCATTGACGCAGCCAATTTGGCGCTGCGGCGTTTTTACACCCAGGTTAGGCGACACTGAGTTTGGGTTGTTGCCAGTGCTGACATAGGCGTTTTCTTTCCAAACTCCAGTTTTTTTCACCCCTTTTTCATCAATGAATACCCCTGAGCCATCCATTCTATCGCCGACCCAGCGGCCTTCATAAATCGTTTTATCCGGGTTGTACACTTTGCCAAAACCATTGCGGATGCCATTTTTGAAGTCACCCAGGTAGATCATGCCATCGGGATACAATTTGATGCCATTGCCTTCAAAACAATTGCCCGAAATGCAACCTGGTTTAAACTTGTGGGCAACGCCGTCCAAAGGCATATTGATGTTGTTCATGGGTTTGGCCAGTTGGCCTTCTTTCCAAATGCCTTGCTCAACCTTGCCATCCCCAGTCAGTCGAATGCCTTCTCCTTCGTAGCGGTTGTTTTTCCAGTATCCGGTGTAATTGCCGTCGTTGGGCAAATATAAAAACCCAAAACCTTCCCTTTTTCCCCCTTTGAATTCGCCCACGTAACGCGAGCTGCTACTGGGGTAATACATGACTCCGCTTCCATCGATACAGTTGCCCGTAATGCATTGGGCGAGTACGAATTGAAGGTTTAAGGTTACAGCGATTGAAATACAAAAAATGAGCTTTTTCATGGTGGAAATAATTTATAAGGGTCAAGTTTACAGTTGAAATGTTGAAGCTACCGCAGCGACTTAGACCTTGGCTTCCCTAAACGCTTCAACTTTTCAACGCTTCAACTTTTATTCATTCCCGAATCAATGCAAAAGGCATTGCCTGGTCAAAAGTACCCAACAACAGGGGGGTCTGCACATTGGCGGTATAAGTACGTACGTTGCGTTGTACGTAGTCAAAAGCCTCCCTGACGGTAATTAAGTTATTATGATCCTGATCGGCGGGGCCTTTTAAGCCCTTGATTAAAAAATGACTGAACACCCCCGAACGTAAACCATTGTCTTCCAGTGAATATTCTTCGCTTTTTGAAGACATAAACAGTGCTGTACCGCCTTTGGAGCTGGTAAAAGACCGATAGAATTTTTCTAATTCGATGTGAATAGGAGTTCGAGGATTGCCAATACTACCTGCATGACAGGCGTCAGCGATTATGATTTTGTGCTTAGCGCGGCTTTTATCAATAATGTTTTTCAGCTCTTCATGCTTAAGACTATTGTTGTAGCCATCATAATCGATGGGCAAAAATGAGCCCTCAATGCCGTGGCCGGAAAAATAGAAAAAAATCACATCATTATCATCAGCTTTTTGATAAAGTGTGTTAATTGCCGAAAGAATTCCACTGCGGGTGGCATCTTCATCGATCAAAAGCCGGATTTGACTCTCCGGTACGGCCCCTCCTTCGGGGCTGCGCAAAAAGGCGTAGACAAGATAGGCGTCATCGTCGGTGAAGCGCAGGGAGACGAGGTGGTTGTATTGTGCGGCTCCGATGACAACGGCCCAGATTTTTACATCAGAAGCAGGAGTAGTGGTAGGTTTGACGGGAACTGGAGGTTTTTCCCGGTCTTCAAAGATTTTTTGCACTGGTAAGCCCTTTTCCCACACTGCGGTCAGGATGCGCCCATCCTGGTAGTACATGATGCCGCGCCCCTGGGGGTTGTTGAGTTTCCAACCCCCTTCATACCGATCGCCATTGTTGTAAAAGGTTTTGCCGAGGCCTTCGGGATTGCCGTTGGCAAAGTAGCCCACGTAGCGGGTGCCATTGCGGTACACGAACTGGCCCAGTCCGGTGGCACAATATTCTACATTACAGTTGCGGTATTGCAGGGAATCGGGCAGTGCTACTTCATTTTGCAAAATTTCGAGTCGACTGGCCGCCAAATAGCGACCCTGATCCCAGATGCCACTCAATTTGGTCCCATTGGTTTTGCTCTGGATTCCAGTACCGTGTGGCTTGCCATCCTTCCAGTCGCCCTGGTATTTTTCACCATTGGCGTAGAGCATGGTGCCTTTTCCAGCAAATTTTCCCAATTGGAAGTCGCCTTCATAGCGGTCTTTGTTGGCCTGTAGCAGCACTCCCCGGCCCTGAGGCTGGCCGTTGTACCATTGGCCTTCGTATTTGGAGCCATCCAAATAGGTCATGGTACCCGTACCCTGCATGACATTGGACTGAAATTCACCGAGGTATTCATCTCCGGTGGCAAATTTCAAGCGCCCTCGGCCCTGGCGCATGTGATTGGCCCATTCACCGCTGTAGCGGTCGCGATTGGGAAACTCCATGGTACCCAGGCCCTGCATTTTTCCTTGCCGGAAGCTGCCTTCGTAGACAGATCCATTGGGGAGGACACATTTGCCGAGTCCATTTGCACAGTCACCTTTCAGGCATTTAAAAGCCGGATTTTGAGCACTTAAGATCGGGGATGCCAACAAAAGGCACCATACGCAGCACAACATCTTCATACCCGAAACTGAGTTAATTGTTATAAACGAAGCGTAAAGTTTCACTCAGATTGTAGCGTTTTTCGTGAAGATTGAATAATTTTATTAACCTGTTAAGGGTTATGCATATTGCTCGCCTGTACCGCTTTAAAGAAAATTTAAGCCAATCACAGACGATGGCCATATTTTTTAACTTTCCTCTTTAAAGTAATCTTAATTTTGTAAAAAAAAACGACAGCAATGAAAAAAATCTTTCTTTTCCTCATGGTGGCAGTTACCTTCTATGCCTGTAACAGTACCAAGAACAGCGTGAGTAGCAAAGGTGACAGCAAGCACTTCGGTGCTAAAATCTCTGCCAATGGTGCAGTTACTTACGATCAACTGCTGACTGACCTCAATTCCAAAGACTCCATGAAAGTAAAAGTAGTGGGTACTGTAGAAGGCGTATGCCAGGTGAAAGGCTGCTGGATGAACATCGTTTCAGACGAAGCGGGCAAGCCTAAAATGTTTGTCAAGTTCAAAGATTATGGCTTTTTTATGCCGAAAGACATCTCCGGCCGCAAGGTGGTGATGCAAGGAATCGCTTACCGGGAAGTAACCCCCGTGGACGAATTGCGTCACTATGCTGAAGACGCTGGCAAATCAGCTGCTGAAATCGCCCTGATTACCAAACCCAAAGAAGAATTGAAGTTTATGGCTTCAGGGGTTGTACTTTTGGATTGATTTCAATTATCTTGTTTATATTTGTCAACTAACCGGCCTTTATGGACAGTACGCTGTCCATAAAGGCCAATCACTTTCAACTGCAGGAATGGATTATCGTGCCGCCAAGGATTTCATCATCGATAAACTCAAACGCGAACTCTCCGCTGATTTGACTTATCATGGTCTGCACCATACTTTGGATGTTTTTGACATCACCAAAGAACTTTGCAACATCGAAGCGGTAACGGCGCGCGAAGCAGTTTTGCTCAAAACTGCGGCCCTGTTTCATGATTCAGGTTTTACCATCAACAACAAAGACCATGAATTATTGGGTTGCCAGATCGCCCAAAAGGAATTGCCTAAGTTTGGGTACTCCGCCCAAGAGATTGAACAAATTTGTGGAATGATCATGGCGACCAAAATCCCCCAGAATCCCCAAAATCATTTGGAAGCCATTTTATGTGATGCCGACCTGGATTACCTAGGTAGGGATGATTTTTACAGCATCGGAGCCACCTTGTACGAAGAGCTCAAAGCCTACAAGGTGCTGCAAAATGAAGAAGCCTGGAACCGCCTGCAGGTTTCTTTTTTAGAAAAACATACTTTTTTTACACCCACCAGCATCGAGCGCAGAGCCCAGAAAAAGGCACTTTATTTGGACCAGTTGCGCAATTTGGTTGCCTCCTACGAAAAAAAATAAATTTTCCAGGCAGCGAATATTTCCCCTCATGCGTATAAGCATCAGTTAAGGTTACAATTCGCTAGGCAACCTCGGCTTACACTCACTAGTTGCTACATAGCAAAATCTTTTATCAGACCGAGGTTGCCTTTTTTATGTTCACTCGCCTTCATTTCGATTCCATCAAATAACAATTTTGCCAACCACTTCATTACAAGCAGGAGACATCCGATTTGGAACCCATTTTTTTGTGGAAAAAGAAAAAAGGGGTATCAAGCTTGTTTGCCCGGATCGCTCGATACCCCGCAGCGCTTTGTTACAGCGTTCTAACCAATAATATAAACAAAATACAACAAATAATGCAAAAATCCAAATAAAAAAGTGCTGAAAAAGTTAGTAGTACTAATAAACCGTATGTTTTGTGAATTACAGTCCTTCAAGATCTTGAACGACAATTTTTCCTCCCGATGAATATTCCACCATTGTCTCATCTGCATAAGTCTCATTCCCCTCTTCAATGGTGTTTGTTTGGGTATGCTGGGCACTTTGGTCCAGGTTACCATTGTTCAAAAGAAAGTCTGCGTTGCTGAAGAACAGCAACAAGCTGATGATAATCGCCTCCATAAGTCATTGATTTTGTTAAGACAAAGGTAGGATGACATCCAGCTAGTGACAGTTACGTTTGGCAGGAAAAATATACAGGTGAGATAGTTATAGGTTTAACTGAAATTTTTTACTAAGAATTTGATTGATAGTCATTTCCTTTTGCTACTTTTAAGTAATCTATACACTTTAGTAGAAAAAAATTATTAGCCAGCATGGATCATTTGATCGAATTGGTGCAGTTTTTATCCAAAAACAAGTTCAAACACCTGGAGGTGTTTGCCAAAAACTCCCGTTTACGGGTATTTTACGAAAAATTGAGCGATGGCTCACTCAAAACGGAACAAGAGGCTCGGGATTATTTTTTTCCCAATGACAAAAACGCCAAAACCTATTATTACCGCTTGGCCGAACAACTGGAGGAGCGCCTCATCAATTTGCTCTTTTTGGTCGATTTTAACCAAACCGCAGCCAATGAACTACAAAGGGATGCCTTGATTTGTTACCGCAATTATGCAGCCTTTCAATCGCTCATGGTTCGATTTATGCGTGCCCCGGCCATCAAGATTGCCGAAGAAACCATCAAAATTTCACTTAAAAACGAATTTACTGATATCACCTTGCCCTTGGCGCGGCAACTTACCTTGCATTATGGGTCAATAAATAATAACAAAAAAAAATATCAGCATTACATACAAATTTTAGAAAAAATGGAAGAATTGTTACGTGCAGAAGTGCTTGCCGAAAAATATTACTCAGAAATCACAATGCATTATAACTTAAAAAGCTCTGCCGATTTGGTTTTTGCGCCAAAAATCACTGTATACGCTGAAGAACTAAAAACCTACACAGATCGACTTTCTTCTTTCCGATTAAATTTATATGCTCATCAGGTATTTATTTTCCAGTATGTATTTATGACCGATTATGCAAAAGCGGTCGAAGCTTGTAAAAATGCCTTACAATATTTTGAACAACAAAAACAAAGAACCTCGCGCGGAATTATAATAAGCCTTTCCAATCGCATGATTGCGGCATTGCTCATGTTGGGGCAATACGACGAAGGAATCCAGGTAGGAAAAAATACCTTGGCGTTGGCTCCTTCCAACAATACTAACTGGTTCACCTTAATCGAAGATCTTTACCGCTTGTATTTACATTCCGGACAATATGAACTTGCTTTGGAAACTACCATAGAAGTCAAAAAAAACCCAGCCTTGTCAAAACTACCCTCTCTACAACAAGAAAGGTGGCGTACCAATGAAGCGATGATTTATTACCTCATTCGAGTGGGCAAACTACAAAAACCCGAAGGAGTTGAATTCAAATTCCGCACCAAAAAATTCATCAACGAATTCAACCAATCCATCCACGATAAATCGGGCAACAACATCGTCCTGATCACCCTTATGATCATGTTTCTGCTGCTGGACAAGGACTATTCCAGCATCATCGACAAAATTGATGCCCTCAAAGCCTATACCCACCGCCATTTGCGGCGCGATGAGACCTATCGCAGCAACTGTTTCATCAAAATGGTCATGCAACTGGACAAAGGGGATTTTCACCCGGTTGCAGTTCAGCGCAAGGCAGAACCTTATCATAAAAAACTGCTGGCTGTGCCTTTGCACAAAGCCAAACAGGATCATGACCTGGAAATCATCCCCTATGAAACCCTCTGGGCCTTTATCCTAGAAAGCCTTGAACCCGATCGCAAAACAAAAGTACAGGACAGATGAAAAAAAATCAGTTGCATTTTACTGGCGATAACGACAGGTCAGAAGTGGTTGTTTTACTTGATTTTTAGATTTAAATATCAGATTTACAATTATTTGAGTTGATTTTTAAATTCAAAAATCATACAAATAACCCCAAAAAATAATTACATTTTTTTCGCCATGAATCCCGCTTAGATCAATTCCCCAATGTGCATCTGAATGTTTCGACTGATTTTGCCCAGGGGCAAGTCGTTTTCATCGGCCCCAAAAGGCTCCTCAATCTCCTCGGCGATGATCTCCAAACTGGCCAATACGTAAAAAATGAAGGCCACAATGGGCACCACATAATAACCCAGTGTAAAAACATAGCCAAAAGGAAGGGTCATGATGTAAAAAAAGATGAACTTTTTGATGAACACACTATAAGAATACGGAATGGGGGTATTGCGGATGCGCTCACAGGCCCCGCAGATGTCGGTGAAGGATTGTAGCTCGGGATTCAGGAAAATGAGGTGCTCGCCGCTCAGTTTGCCTTGCTCGGCCAGGAGCAATACCCGGCCATACATCAGGGCGGCGATTTGATTGGGGATGTGTTTTTCGTGGTCGAGTTTTTCCTGCGTACCCTTGGGCAGTTTGTCGAACAATTCCAACCGGGTGTCCTCGCTGCTCAAGTGCCTTTGTAAGGCGGAAGCGTAGGCCGGAATCATGGTCCGGAAAAAATCCTTTTCCTCCTGCTCATTGCGCAAGAGGGCGGCCAGTTTCATGGCCAGGTTGCGGCTGTTGTTTGCCAAGGCCCCCCAGAGTCTGCGGCCTTCCCACCAGCGCTCGTAAGCGGTATTGGTGCGAAAAACCAGCAACAAAGAGATCACAAAACCCAAGAGCGAGTGCATCACCGTGATGTTGCGCACATGGCTGTTTTCACTCAGCTTCCACACCTCTATTTCCAGGTAAGCCACGCCGACTGAATACAGGGAAATCAATACAATCATCGGGAACAAGCGCCGGACGGTATCCGAGCGGTGAAAACGAAAAATAAAAGTCATCCAATCCTTTGGGTTGTAACTGATCATGCTGCCTTTTTTTGGAAAAATCGTTCTTTAATTCAGGGTAAAATAGCTTTCTTTGCCGAAATCAAGTTAAAACTATACAACAAACGAACAAACAAACGCACGAATTTATGCACCTTATCGGATACGACATCGGCAGTTCTTCGGTAAAAGCGGCTTTGGTGGACGCAGAAACAGGGAAAACCCTGCTGCGCACCCAATATCCCGACCGCGAGATGGAGATGCAAGCGCCCCACCCCGGTTGGGCCGAGCAACATCCCGACCAGTGGTGGGAAGGCATGGTGCAAGCCACCCAACGCCTGCTACAAGCTCATCCCGCAGCAAAAGATAGTGTAAAAGCCATTGGGATTTCCTACCAAATGCACGGCCTAGTGCTGGTAGATGACGCCGATCAAGTGCTGCGGCCTTCCATCATTTGGTGCGACGGTCGGGCAGTCGACATTGGCGCGGCAGCTTTTGAGCGCATCGGTGCCCAAACTGCCCTGTCGCATTTGCTCAATTCGCCCGGGAATTTCACCGCCTCCAAATTGCGCTGGGTGCAGGAAAACGAACCAGAATTGTACCGCCGCGTCAAACATTTTATGCTGCCCGGTGATTACCTGGCCTTAAAAATGACTGGTGAGGCTTGTACCACCATTTCAGGGCTTTCGGAAGGCATCTTTTGGGACTTTTTGGAGCAAAAACCCGCCGACCTGGTTTTTCAGGATTACAACATTGATCAGGCGCTTACCCCGAAGATTCAGCCAACCTTTGGCGTTCAGGGGCAATTGCGCCCCGCAGCGGCGGCAGAACTGGGCTTGATCCCCGGCATTCCCGTGGCTTACCGTGCTGGCGACCAGCCCAACAATGCCCTTTCCCTCAATGTACTGGAGCCGGGTGAAGTGGCAGCTACGGGCGGCACTTCCGGCGTAGTGTATGCCATCACTGATCAGGCCGCTTTTGACCCCCTTTCCCGGGTCAATGGTTTCGCCCACGTCAATTATACCTTGCAACAACCTTACGTAGGCGTACTGATGTGCATCAATGGCGCGGGGATCACCTACAATTGGCTGCGCCAAAATACCGGAGCGAGCGCCCTGAGCTACCCGGAACTGGAGCAACGGGCCGCCCAAATTCCCGTTGGTGCCGATGGCCTTTCCATGTTGCCTTTCGGCAATGGGGCCGAGCGAATTTTAAACAACGCAGATTTGGGGGCACAGCTGCAAGGACTCAATTTCAACCGCCACAGCCAGGCGCATCTGATTCGGGCTGGCCTGGAGGGTATTGCTTTTGCCTTTGTATATGGCATGGGCATTTTGCAGGAAATGGGGCTCGACTTAAAGGTGATGCGGGTAGGCAATGATAACTTGTTTCAATCCCGTATCTTTGCCGAAACCATTGCGACCCTGTGCCAAAGCAAAATCGAAATGCTGGACACCACCGGAGCAGTGGGCGCGGCTAAAGGCGCTGGTTTTGGCGCGGGCCTGTACGGTACCTTGCGCGAAGCTTTGGGTTCTACACCAGTTGTTGGTGGTTACGCACCTTTGGCGGATGCAAGCGCCTACGAAGCAGCATATCAGCGTTGGTTGAATTCATTGCATAAACTATCAAACAAATAGACATCATGAGCAATGCTGTTGTATTGGGAAATCGTGAATATTTCCCCGGAATTGGAAAAATCCAGTTTGAAGGCCCAGAGTCGGATAATCCCCTGGCGTTTAAGTACTACGATGAAAATCGGATGATTGCGGGCAAAACCATGAAGGAGCACTTCCGTTTTGCCACCGCTTATTGGCATACCTTCTGCGGTACGGGCGGGGATCCCTTTGGACCAGGCACCAAACAATTCCCTTGGTTGGAAGCCAGTGACGCGGTACAGTCGGCCAAGGACAAGATGGATGCTGCTTTTGAGTTTTTTACCAAAATCGGCACGCCTTACTTCTGTTTCCACGATGTGGATTTGGTAGACGAAGGCCCCAGCTTGAAGGAAAGTGAGCGCCGCCTGAGCGCCATTGTGGATTATGCCAAAGAAAAAATTGCCGCTTCGGGAGTAAAAGTACTCTGGGGCACTGCCAATCTCTTTTCCAATCCTCGCTACATGAATGGTGCGGCTACCAGCCCCGACTTTAATGTGCTGGCTTATGCAGGTGCGCAACTGAAAAACGCCATCGACGCAACTATCGCACTGGGTGGCGAAAACTATGTATTCTGGGGTGGTCGCGAAGGTTACATGTCTTTGTTGAATACCGACATGAAGCGGGAGCAAGAGCATTTGGCTAAAGTCCTAACCCTATCGCGGGATTATGCACGCAGCCAAGGCTTCAAAGGCGTATTTTTCATCGAACCGAAACCGATGGAGCCCAGCAAACACCAGTACGATTTCGATTGTGCGACGGTGGTTGGTTTCCTCAATCAGTTTGGTCTGGCCGATGATTTCAAAATCAACATCGAAGTCAACCACGCTACATTGGCGCTACATACTTTCCAACACGAGTTACAAGTAGCTGCCGATGCCGGAATGTTGGGCAGCATCGATGCCAACCGTGGTGATTACCAAAATGGCTGGGACACCGATCAATTCCCCAACAATGTGATGGAACTGACCGAGGCAATGCTAGTGATCCTGCAAGCGGGTGGCTTCCAAGGTGGTGGTGTAAACTTTGACGCTAAGACTCGCCGCAACTCTACGGATTTGGCAGATATCTTCTACGCACACATTGGCGGGATGGACGTTTTTGCGCGGGCCATGCTCGCAGCGGATGCCATCTTGCATAAATCGAAGTTTTTGGCCATGCGCAAGGAGCGTTACGCCAGTTTCGACAGTGGCAAGGGTCAGGAATTTGAAGAAGGCAAACTCAGCTTGCAAGACTTGCATGCACTCGCTCACGCCAACCCTGAACCGGGCTTGACCAGCGGTAAGCAGGAATTGTATGAGAATATCTTGAATCAATACGTGTAAAAGTTGAGGTGTTGAGGGGTTGAGAAGTTTAGGCTACCGCGAGCGATTTTGACAAAGTCATTGTCTAAGTCGCTCGCGGTAGCCTAAACTGCTCAACCCCTCAACTTCTCAACTCAGAATCCAAACCCACTCAGAATCGCTCCCGCGATCACGGCTGCCACGATTGGGCCCACCACTGGAATCCAGGCATAACCCCAATCACTTCCTCCCTTGCCTGCAATGGGCAAAATGGCGTGGGCAATCCGGGGACCCAAATCCCGGGCTGGATTGATTGCATAACCGGTAGGGCCACCCAAACTCAGGCCAATGCCCCACACCAACACACCCACCAAATAGGGCGACATACCCGAACCATCTTCAGCATAGAGTGCACTACCCCCAATGATCAACACCAAAGTACCAATGACCTCACTGATCAGGTTGGCAGGTGTATTCGCGATCGCTGGGCTAGTACTGAAGGCCGCCAGCTTGAGCCCTTGGTCGTTGGTGGCGCCCCAATGGGGTAGATACTGCAGCCAAACCAGCGTTGCGCCAAGAATTGCGCCGATCATTTGGGCAGCAATAAAAGGCAGTACATTGCTGAAATCATTGCTTTTGATCGCCATCGCGATGGTTACGGCGGGATTGAGGTGCGCGTCGGCACTGCCAAATTTTTGGGCCACAAAAATGCCGATGGTTACCGCAAAGGCCCAGGCCGTAGTAATGGCGATGAGGCCACCGTTGTTGCCCTTGGTTTTGTTGAGCAGCACGTTGGCGACTACACCGTTGCCGAGTAGGATCAAAACAGTGGTGCCGATGAGCTCGCCTAAGAAAGGAGAAGTGGTCATTGGATGAAAGGGTTTTAAGGTATGAGTTGAAAAATTTAGACCAGTTTAGGACTGCTGAACAAGATAGGAAGGGGATTTGGAAATTGCAAATGGATATTTATCCGCAGTAGGGGCAACCCTTGCGGTTGCCCATTAATCAATGTTGAATCATCCAAATGGATACAAATTTAAACCGATTTCAACGCCTCCACCTGGCGAGTAACCGCCACAAAATCCGCCAAGCTCAATTGCTCTGGCCTTTTTTGAAAAAACACATCCTCTAATGCCGTACTGCCCTCGGGAAACAGCGGCTTCAAGGTATTGCGCAACATCTTCCGCCGTTGGTTAAACGATGTTTTGACCACTTGCCGGAAAAGCCCTTCATCGCAGCCCAAATCCTGATTTTCCTTCCGAATCAACCGGATGACCGCCGATTGTACTTTGGGGGGTGGGGTAAAACAACTTTTGTCTACATCGAATAGGGTCTGGCCCTCATAATACGCCTGAGCCAAAACGCTGATTATGCCATAGTCCTTTCCTCCCGGCTTGGCGATGATGCGATCGGCCATTTCTTTTTGAAACATTCCGACCATTTCGGGCACGATGTCGCGGTATTTGATCATGCGGAACACGATTTGGGAAGAAATATTGTAAGGGAAATTCCCGATCAGGCTGAAACTTTGTCCTTCAAATACGGCCGCCAGGTCAACTTTTAAAAAATCGCCGGAGATCACGCGATTTTCCAGTTGGGGATAATATTTGTAGAGGATATTGACCATGTCCACATCCGCTTCTACCACTTTGAGCAAGGGGTACTGTTTGAGCAAATATTTGGTCAACATGCCCTTTCCAGGGCCGACTTCCAAAACAGGATGGCCCAATTCGTTGTTTACGGTTAAACTGTTGGCGATGCGTTCCGCAATTTCTTCCCGATTGAGAAAGTGTTGCCCGAAGGATTTTTTAGCTTTCAAAACAATTTTCTGCTTTTTTTACCATTACTTTGCAAAACTATCAAAATTACAGCAACCCGTAGGATTTTTACTGTGATGAATGAACAAGCAGCAGCCCAGGAAAAACTGGACAAACTAAAAATCGGCATCAGCATCGGAGATATCAACGGCATTGGACTGGAGGTGATCATCAAAACTCTGGCCAATCCAAAAATAATCGACTTTTGCGTCCCCGTCTTATACGGATCTTCCAAGATCGTTTCATACCACAAAAACATCGTCGGTATCGACTTCCCATTTCAGCAAATTCGCAATGCCGAACGGGTTTTTCCCGATCGGGTCAACATCGTGAATTGCTGGCAGGAGAATGTCAATATTGTACTGGGGAAACCCACCGATACCAGCGGCAAATACGCATATCTGGCGCTGGATTTTGCGGTAAAAGAACTAAAAGCGGGCAACATTGATGCTTTGGTGACCGCCCCGATCAATAAAGAAGCCATGCAAATGGCGAACTTTCCCTTTCCGGGGCATACCGAGTTCTTGACCCAGGAGCTGGGCAATGGCAAAGAAAGCCTGATGCTCATGGTCAGCGATGAGCTGCGGATTGGCATAGCGACCAATCACCTGCCCCTGCGCGAGGTAGCAGGTAAGGTGACTAAGGAACTGATCGCCCGCAAGCTCAAAACCTTTGAAGAAACCCTGCGGATTGATTTTGGCGTTGATCGCCCTACCATCGCCGTTTTGGGCATGAACCCACACGCGGGTGATGGAGGTGTACTGGGCGATGAAGACGAGCGCATCATTCGTCCGGCGATCATCGAAGCCAAAAAGCATGGCATGCTGGCCATGGGGCCTTACCCAGCAGACGGCTTCTTTGGCGCAGGGGATTACAAAAAATTTGACGGCATTTTGGCCATTTACCACGATCAGGGTTTGATTCCATTCAAACTTTTGGCTTTTGGAACAGGCATCAATTATACCGCAGGGTTAAGTGCCGTGCGCACCTCTCCTGATCATGGTACCGCTTACGACATTGCGGGCAAAAATGAAGCCGAACCCGACTCGTTCCGCGAAGCCCTGTTTATGGCCATTGAAATTGCCAAAAACCGCAAGGAATACTACGGTGATCGAGCCAATGCCTTGGTGCGCCGCAGCAAAATCAAGTCTGAAAGTGGAATAGAAGAAGAGGAAGAAGACCTCGAAGACGAACTGGAACTGGAGGAGGAGCTGGAAGACGATCAGCCATACGAGGAAGAAGGATACGATGAAGAGGAACAATAGTAGGGTTGAAATGTTGAACTTTCAACACTTCAACTTTTCAACTTTTCAACTTAACAATGAAGCCATCCACTAAAGTAGGAATGTTGATTTTTTTGGTTTTGCTGCTCGATCAGGCTTTAAAGATCGGCATCAAAACCCATATGGAATACGGATCTGAAATTCATATCTTGGGACTGGATTGGGCCCTACTTCATTTTGTGGAAAACAATGGCATGGCCTTTGGCTGGGACCTGGGGGGCGAGTACGGCAAATTGGCCCTGAGTTTGTTCCGCATTGCTGCGGTCATTTTCTTGATTGTTTTCATCCGCCAATTGATTCAGGAAAAGATTCGTTTTGGGGTCTTGGCCAGTTTTGGACTGATCCTGGCTGGTGCATTGGGGAACATCATCGACAGTGCTTTTTACGGCCTGATTTTTTCACCCTCTTATTACCACGGGGGATTGGCTACTCTTTTTCCTGCCGAGGGCGGATATGCTGGGTTTTTACACGGCAAAGTGGTCGATATGTTGTATTTCCCGATTTGGCAAGGTATTTACCCCGATTGGCTTCCCCTGCTAGGCGGCAAGGAATATTTCTTTTTTAAACCCGTGTTCAACATTGCAGATGTGTCCATCACCGTGGGCGTACTCAATATTTTGATTTTTCAACGCGATTTCTTCCGGTATTATCAAAAAGAGGAAGCTACTCCTTCGGCGATTGTTCCCGCTGCGGTGGAAAATAGCAATTCTGATCTGCCAGAGGCTCCAGATGTAAACAACCAACCTAATAATCCGCAATAAGTGATGGCTAATTCCGGATTGTAGAGACGCACGGCTGTGCGTCTCTACGGTTCGTTGCTCGTGATGTTAGCCTGGTGTTGCTACCGTTTCAAAAGGTGGCAAGTTTTTGTGGGCACCATCGCAAAAAGGTTTGTTCGCCGATGCGCCACAACGGCAAAAAGTAGTGCGTGGCCCAGGCTTGTTGACGATGGTTCCATCCGCCAGTTTTACCTCCAATGGACCCAATACCCGCAGGGGGCCATTGGTGATCACTTCAATGATGGTTGGATTTTCGATGACTTCAGGAGTTGACTTTTCTTCCATAATGTGTTTATTTGAGACAATTCTGAATTTTTTCGCGCTAAACTAATGGTTTTTTTGCGCAACTGCTTATTTTGTACCACAGCTTTGAGAAAACATGCGTGAATACAAACCAAATTGGTGGATTGCTGAGACTTCAGCCTGGATTGCGGTCAACAAACCGTATGGGTTGAGCGTTGAAAAAACCATTGGTGCCAACGACACCATTGAGGATCAGGTACTTGCCTATTTGCAGCGCAGTACTTCCATGCCCTTCCTGGGCATCGTACATCGCCTCGACCGGGTGACATCAGGAATTTTACTCTTGGCCAAAAAAAAGAGTGCCTTACGCAAACTCAATGAGCAATTTTCGCAACGACGAGTCAAAAAAACTTACCTGGCGGTGGTAGAGGGCCTGCCCGAAAAACCTGAAGCACTGCTCTCTCAATGGTTGTACAAAGATCAAAAAGAAAAAAAAGCAGTCATTTTTGATGAAGCTGGCGAGCAGCGGGACGCCTGCCAATTGCATTACCGGCTGCTTGAGGAAGATGGGAAAAAAGCATTGTTGGAAGTAGAACTCCTGACGGGAAAATTTCATCAGATTCGGGCTCAATTGGCCGCCATGGGCACCCCGATAATTGGGGATGATAAATATGGTGCTAACCACTTCACTTATGCCGATAAAGGCATCGCACTACACGCCTATAACCTTTCTTTTCAGGATCCTATCGATGCAGCTCCGGTGCGTTTGCAGGCAAAAACGCCCAATAATCCGATTTGGAATTGGTAAGGAATGGAAAAAAAAAGTGCCCCAGCTGACAAGTATTACAGTGGGGCCCTCTTGGTGTATAATGACGAACACACTAGTGGATGCGAAACGAATTGGAAACCTAAGGGGCGATATAAATGAATATTCATTTTGCCCCACTGCTAAGCGTGGTTTCCTGGCAAACAGGTACAAAATACCTGAAGGCACTGCAAAAAAATCGAACTTGTAGGGAGAAATTACACTTTATCAAACAGTGATATTTGATTCACTTCAGTGTAAGTTGTGTAGATAACCTAAATGATTCAGAAGACTTAAATCACTGCACAAATATATATGCTTTTATAATCCCAAGCAAGTTTTTGTCAGAAAATTGTAAAAAAAATCAAATGTGTACATTTATTCAGGGCCAACCCATCATGCTGAATTGGCCCGCAAAACATTTCACTATTTTTTTATCGGAACCACAGAATGCTGTTCGTAATGATAACCCTCATCCGTTTGCTCCTCCGCATTCCAACCTTTCATCACCACGATTTTACCTTTCATCTCCAGGGCATAAAAATAATCACCCGCTCCAGCATACCAGCCTCCACAGGCAGCCACAGCATTTGCAGGGATTTGAAAAGTAAGGTAGCTGTCCTTGTTGATTTCATCACAAGCAGTGACGTCCGCAATTTTGGTGCTTTGATCATTGACTACCAAAAAAACCTCGTTGTGGGGAACCCCATTTTCATCCTCGCCAGATGATTCACAACGAAAATGAACCTTGGCAGTAGGTGGATCGGTCGTCAAACCGGTTCCATTGTCTTTGGTTTTGGGCTCGGATTGACAAGCCGCAAAAAAAAGTAGAAAAATTGAAGAACAGACCAACAAGCGCATGGTAAAGATGTTTAATTTTGAAGAGTTTAAGTGATGCCACTCCATCACTTATTCATCAAAGTTAACATTACCTGAGTAATCACCACTAACCAAATCGCTTATTTTTATTCCATGTTAACAACCAAACAATTACAGTTCAGTTACACCCGCAATCAGGTGATGAACTTTCCCGATTTTAACCTGCAAAAAGGTGAACATTGGCTTTTGCTGGGACAATCAGGTAGTGGAAAAACCACTTTGCTCCATTTGCTCGGCGGTTTACTTTCGCCCACCAGCGGCTCGATCCAGATTGGGAATACCGAATTGGGGCAATTGCGTGCTTCAGCACTGGACCAGTTTCGGGGTAAAAACATCGGCATCGTTTTCCAAAAATCCCATTTTGTGCGGGCCCTCACCATTGGTGAAAACCTGGCCCTGGCCCAACAACTGGCTGGACTAAAACCCAACCGGGAGCGGATCATCGAACTACTCGAACGGCTCAACATCGGGGATAAACTGCGCCTCAAGCCCGATCGCCTGAGCATCGGTGAGCAGCAACGCGCCGCCATCGCCAGGGCCTTGATCAATCAGGCACCCATCATCCTAGCCGACGAACCCACCTCGGCCCTGGACGATCACAACGCCACCGAGGTCATCAACTTGCTCGAAGAGCAAGCCAAAGCGCAGGGCTCTACCTTACTCGTAGTCACCCACGACAAACGCCTCAAAGACCGTTTCCCGAACCAAATCGCCCTCTAACCCCCCAACCCACGGTTTTAACCGTGGGAGGGAACAATACAGCCCACCCCATGACTTTAGTCGTGGGAAACCTGGGAGGCAAAACATAACTCTTATGACCTTACTCAACCTAAGCTGGAAAAACCTCAGCAATAAACCACTCACCATGCTGCTCAGCCTCGTGCTTTTTGCACTAGGTGTAGGGCTCATCTCCTTTCTTTTGCTCGTCAACCACCAAATCAGCGAGAAATTCGAAAAAAACCTCGCGGGCATCGACCTGGTGATTGGTGCCAAAGGCAGCCCCTTGCAACTCATTTTGTCGAGCATGTACCACATCGACGCGCCTACGGGGAACATTCCAATCAAGGGCGTGATGCCATATCTGAACCCCAAAAACCCGTTCATCAAGGCTGCCATCCCACTTTCCCTGGGGGATAGCTACCGAGGCTATCGGATCGTAGGCACTACCGCCAATTTTTTGGAGCTGTACGAGGCTAAAGTGCGCACTGGCCGCTCGTTCAAAGCGGTAATGGAAGTATTGGCTGGCGCTACCGCTGCGCAGGAACTGGGTTTAAAAGTAGGCAGCACCTTTCAAAGCTCACACGGCTTGATTGAAGATGAGAACCTGGTTCACGAGGGACACGCCTTTAAAGTAGTCGGCATCATGAAACCCACTGGTGCTTCGATTGACCAACTTTTGCTCACTCCCGCGCAAAGCATCTGGGAAGTACACGAACACGCTGGAATGGGCGCTGCTCCGGCTGTTGAAGAAACGGAGGAAGCCGAGCACGAGCATTCAGATGAGGAACACGCCGCTGAAGACAGCATCGCCGAAAATCACGCCGAAAACACCGAGCAAGTCAACCAGATCGCCCTCACCAATCAGGAAGAAGACCACCAGAATGACGATGAAGCGCCTCACGATCATGCTGAGGAGCACCGACTCAAATCCATTTTGGAATACCCCGACAAAGAAATTACCGCGCTGCTCCTCCAATTCAATGGGCACAACATCACGACGCTCAACCTGCAGCGGATGATCAATCAAAATACCAGCATGCAGGCAGCTACTCCCGCCATCGAGATTACCCGCTTGTACAGTTTGATGGGGGTAGGGCAGGACGCATTGCGCTGGTTGGCCTTTATCATCATGGGGGTTTCGGGGCTGAGTATTTTTATCTCGCTGTTTTCTTCATTGCGGGATCGGCGTTATGAACTGGCCTTGATGCGTACAATGGGGGCTTCTCCGGGCAAACTGTTCGCCATGATCATTATGGAGGGGCTTTTGTTGGCTGTTTTTGGATACATCATTGGTCTGCTGATCAGCCACGGCGGCATGGAATTGCTGGCTGGAGAAATGAAAGCGGCTTATCGGTATACGTTTACGGGGCGTACTTTCCTCGTGGAAGAAGGCTATCTGCTCCTTGGAGCATTGGCGGTAGGATTTGTGGCTGCGGTGATTCCGGCGATTCAGGCGAGGAATACGGATATTTCGGAGACTTTGGCGGAGGGGTGATCATGAAGAGGAGCAATAACCGCCCTAATGGAAATTTTGCTCGGAGGACATGAATTGCCTCCAGCTTTAGCTGGTGGTTCGAAGGTCATATTTTGTATAGGCTTTAGCCCAAACCTCAATTTTGGAAATGGGGCTAAAGCCCAAAAACTAATGCTCCCTGCTTCCACCAGCTAAAGCTGGAGGCAATTCATAGTCGTCTAGCTTAAAGTTTAAGAACGGTTGTTTCAAAAACCTCATCAGGACTTTGGACCACCTTTAACCTTTCCCTATAAACATAAAATTCCTTCGGAATTAGCAGATAACCGATTGACTAAAATTATTTTAGCGACAAAGGCGCTAAGACACTGGGCAAGGTGTCTTAGCGCCTTTGTGGTTTTAAATGGAAAATAAATTGAAAAAAAACGTCTAGGAATTTTTACGTACGAAGAATTTCCTAGATATTGTGCTAGGAAAAAAATCCTAGATTGTCCACTATGAAAAAATCACCCGAACATAACGAAGGAAGTGCCCCCACCAAATCCGAACTGGAGATTCTCCACGTGCTTTGGCAATACGGCCCTTCTACCGTACGCACCGTCAATGAACGACTCAACGAACAGCGCGAGGTCAATTACTCCTCTACCCTGAAGTTGATGCAACTTATGGAGATCAAAGGACTGCTGCAGCGCGACACCAACGACCGCAGCCACGTATACCGCCCTGCCGAAAATCCCGAAAAAGTACAAACCCAGGTGGTCAATGGTCTGCGTGACCTGGCCTTTGGAGGTTCCACCTCCCGACTGGTGATGCGTGCCCTCGGGGATGGCTCCGCTACACCCGACGAATTGGAAGAAATCAAACGACTGATCGAAAAAATGCAAAGGAAGGGTTGAGAAGTTGAGAAAAGTTGAGGAGTTGAGGCTACCGCAAGAATGGGTGTGTGTTTATGTGTGATAGTGTGCGTGTGCCGATGGCATGTCTAAGTCGCTCGCGGTAGCCTCAACTTCTCAACTTTTCCCAACTTCTCAACTGACCTCAAATTCTCCACCTATGTTAGCCTTTTCCCTTTTTGACCGCCAGCTCGAGTACGCGCTGGGCTGGATGGTATTGCATTCCCTGTGGCAAGGAATGTTGATTGCCATCATTACCGGAGTGGTATTGATTGCGCTACGCCACCGCAGCGCCAAGGAACGTTACCTGGCCGCTAATTTTGGACTTTTTGCAGTGGTGCTGGCGGCAGGCTTCACGTTTTATAGCTATACCCAGGCAAGCTCGGCACTGGCTGTGGCACCACTGGAAATGCCGCTACCCAATCAGCAGATCAATACCGCGCTATTGGAGCAACTCGAAGGTTTGGAAAACCTTGACGCTGAGTTGGCAGATGATTTTTTGGAGGAGGCAATTGCCCCTGTTGAGCTGGTCCCGCCTGCTTTCCCAACTGAAGGAGCGCGTTCTGCCTTTAACTGGCTAAGCATCCAGGCTTATTTCAATCAAAATTTGCCCCTGATTGTGGGTTTGTGGATCCTGGGAGTAGCCATATTCCTGCTGCGCATGCTCAGCAGTATCAGTTATGTATATTACCTCAAAGGGCGGATGAATTTCCCAGCCGACGAATATTGGCTGGATCTGCTGGATGATATGATCAGTAAAATTGGATTGGACAAGGCCGTAACCCTGGTTGAATCGGCCCTGGTGCGCACTCCTCAAGTAGTAGGTTACCTCAAGCCGGTCATTCTTTTTCCACTAGGAATGATCAATCGGCTACCCGCTGCCGAGGTAGAAGCCATTCTGGCGCACGAACTATCACACATCCTGCGGCACGATCACCTGTTGAATGTGTTGCAGAGTGTGGTAGAAACCCTGTTTTATTTCCACCCTGGAGTGTGGTGGATTTCGGCCCAAATCCGCACCGAACGCGAAAGCGCCAGCGACGAGATGGCCATCCAACTCACGGGCGACGCGCTTACCTACGCACAAGCCCTGGTCACTGTACAAGAAATGGGCTACCTACCCATGTCACCTGCCTTAGCCTTTGCTGGGCAACAAAAAAGCCAGTTTATGCTGCGCTTGCAAAGAATTTTACACATTAAATCACCAACGACTAACACAATGGAAAAAATGCTAACCGTTGTCCTCATTGCCGGAACCCTTGTCGGCATGGGATGGATCAAAAATTTTGCCCACAACACCTACACCCACATCAAGGCAGGTTTGGTGGAAACCGGGAATGAATCCTATTACATCAACGAAACCGACAACAATGCCTTTATGGCCCGGAATGGCTTCTGGAATGCGGAAATAAAAGGCGATCGGGTGCACCTCAGCCTGCAATCCAAAACCGAACATTCCAATTGGAACATCTCCCGCTATTTTGACAAAAAAGAGTTCTCAGCACTGCCCACCACCGAGTCTGATTTCAACCTGAAGAGAGAGGCTGGGGTACTCAACTTCAAAGGTAAATTTGAAGGCAATGAAGGGTACGGCAAGTTTGAATTTGTACAAAGTGCGGAATTCAAACAGTACCTCGATCAACAAAAGGTAACGGGAGTTGACGAAGACGACCTATTGCACCTCTTCATGGCCAATGTCAACAAAGATTACATTGCCTACCTGGGGCAAAATGGCTACACTTCTCTGTCGGGTTCCAAATTGGTGGAAATGGCCATTCATGGTCTGGACAAAGAAACCTTGACTGGTTATTTCGACGCCTTCAAAAAAGCAGGTTATGGTCAGGTGAGCCTAAGCAGATTGGTAGAGCTGAAAATTCACGGTGCTGGCCCTAAATACATGCAGGGTCTGGCTGATCTTGGCTTCAAAAACCTGGATTTGGACGAGGTGTTGCAAGCCAAAATCCACGGTGTTTCCGCAGATTACATCAAGGATTTGAAAGACGCGGGTTATGTTAACCTGCCCATGGAGAAAATTGTTGAGTTCAAAATCCATGGGGTCACTGCTGATTATGCGAAGCGAATGGCTCAGGCCAATGGCGGCAAAGTGATGTCCAGCGACGAGTTGGTCAACTCCAAAATCCATGGCCTTAATCCTGATCGGATCGAAAAAATCCAAAAAAGCGCCAATGGCCAAATGAGTATGGATGACATGCGCAATTACAGCATTCACGGTGTGGATGATGCGTACATCCAGTCTTTAAAAGACGCTGGTTTTAGCAATTTAGACCATCAAGAAGTAGTACAAGCCAAAATTCATGGCCTTGATGGCGCTTACATGAAAGCATTGAAAGACGCTGGTTACACTGATCTTTCTTTCGAACAGGCCATTGAAGCCAAAATTCATGGCTTGAGTACTGAACTGATCAAGGCGTATAAAACCGCTTACAAGGATTTGTCTTTCAGCAAAGCGGTTGAATTCAAAATCCACGGCGTAAGTGCCGATTACCTGCGTCAATTCACCGATGCTGGTTTTAAAGACATTTCGGCCAGCAAATTGGTGGAGTTGAAAATCCATGGCGTGAATCCTAAAGCTGCTCAGGAATACAGCGCGCTGGGTTTCAAAGACATCTCCGCCGGTGATTTGATCAACCTGAGAATTCATGGCGTGAGTCCCGATTTTGTCAAAGGAATGCAGGGTTTGGGTTTCAAATCTTTTGACCTGGATGAAGCGGTAAACCTGAAAATTCACGGCGTGACGCCCGAATACATCCAAAAAATGCGCGACAAGGGCTTTAAAGACCTGGATTTGGATGACTATGTGAAGATGAAAATCCACGGCATTGCTGGTGGACGGGATGAGAAGTAGTTGAAAAGCTAAGTGTTTAAAATAGAAAAGAACGGCACTTCGACTTCGCTCAGTGACCGTTCTTTTCTATTTTAAACACTTCAATTAGTTGCCCCCTTCCAGGTTATCCAGGAACAAATCCCTTACCGTGGCGGTCAAAGACGCGTTTTCAGCACCCAATTTCGAGCTGGTCAAAAAAGCCAGTTCCATGCCATTGGGGAAGTAATAAATCACACTCTTTTCAGAACGGCCACCGCTGCTCCAGCTACCATTTTTGGCATAAATTTTACCAGCAGGTGTATCAATGGCTTGATCGATACCGAGCTTCTGATCCAACATTTGTTGAGCACGAGCGGCAGGAATAATCGTGTTTCTGCGGCGTACATGATCCATCACTTTCAACAGGTCGTCTACTGAAAGTCTCCAGGCTGCACCACCCGCCATACTCGCCAGGTCGCCAGAGTTCCAACCATCTTCATTGTTGTGTGGGAATTTGTAAGCCAACGCATTTTTGAATGCAGGTAGTGGTACAAAACTGGCATTGGGTACGCCAGCAGGGTTGAAGATGTTGGTTTGGCAATAGGACTTATAGGCACTAATCCCCACTGCGTCCCAAACTTGATCGGTAATTGGCCCTACATTGAAGTTTTGGGGAATGTTGCCATTGATTACCGCCAGCAGGAGGCGACACAAGCCGAAATTCATGTTTTCGTAGTCGTAAGAACCATTGCTAGGTGCACCTGCTGCCACCATTGTTTTCATAAAGTTGTAGTTGGAAGCCGAAGAAGTGGAAGCAAAACCGGAAGTGTGGTTGAGCAACTGACGGAAAGACACCAGGTTTACTTTAGGCCCTTTCACCCAATGTGCAGGCAGGTAATTGATGATCTTGGCATCCAAGGAAATCCCTTTGGCATCCAGCAATTTTACCATGGCAACCGCAGTGATGTATTTGCTCACACTGGCCACGTGCATCCGGGTATCGAGTTTCCAGCCTTGGTTGGCATCAGCAGGCGTTTGTGCCCAGTTCCAGATCAAGGTGTACACTGGTGCTCCGTTTTGGCGCAACTGCATGGCGTAACCCGTTACCCGATCTTTTACTTTGTCGTGAAAATCCTGACCAAAGGCATTGACATTCAGTTTAGGAGCAGATTGGAACTGCACCCGGGGGCGGAAGGCGAAAGCTGCGATCCGCTCGGTTTCTTCACCGTCAGAAATCACACCGCGCAGTTCTGCGGGGTCGATCACGTGGGCATTTACTTGTTGGATGGTCATGCCAGCCGGCAATTGCTGGGCTTGAGCCTGGAAGGCAATCAGCAGGGTCAAAGTAGCGAAAATTGATTTTACTGCTGCGAAAAAAATGGACTGTTTCATGGTATTAAAGGATTCTAGGTGTAATGAATAAATTGTTGTTACACCTGAATGTGTGCAGTCCTCAGTAAAACGTTCCAGCATTTTTGAAAAACTTTCCTATTGGACATAATGGCTTCTTTTACCATTATATAATACAGTCGAAACATTGGGTTAATATGGCTGGGGTATTTTCGTCGTTCGACAATTTAACGTCAAAAAAACCAACCATTTATGAAAAAACAGTTACTTCTGATTCTAGGAGTACTTGCCTTCAGTCTATTTAGCTGGCAATTAAGTGCTCAAAAGGTGTTGCGTACCAGCATTGCTACTGCGACCGATGACTTGGAAGAATATGTCACAGGCTCCAATATTGGCGGCTTTGACGTTGGTAGCTCCGATTTGGAAATGACTACCGAAGGTGGTGGCATTCAAATCATTGGTTTGCGCTTTGCCAACGTCACTCTTCCTAAAAATGCCATCATTACCAATGCCTACATCCAGTTCCGTGCCGACGAAGCACATACGGAGGCAACCAACCTGATCCTGAAAATTCAGGATGCCGACAATCCCGGCACTTTTACCACCACCGACAAAATCTCAACCCGTAGTTTGGTAAAAGATTCGGTGCGCTGGAACAACATTCCTGCCTGGGTAACCGGAGATGCCGGTGCTGCACAACGCACGCCCAACCTTACGGCCTTGATCCAAAAGGTGATTGCCCGCAGTGCGTGGGTTTCTGGTAATTCCTTCGTATTTGTAGTCAGTGGCACCGGCAAGAGGGTAGCTGACGCTTTGGACGATACCGAAGCTGCCAAAAAAGCTGCCGAACTGGTGATCGAGTATACCACTCCACTTTCCACCAAAAACCCCATTGCCGCAGCTACCGACGACATGGAGGAATACGTAACAGGTTCCAACATTGGTAATTTCGACGTAGGTAGTTCTGACTTGGAAATGACCACTGAAGGTGGAGGAAGACAAATCATCGGTTTGCGCTTTTCGGATGTAAAAGTGCCTAAAGGAGCACTGATTACCCGTGCCTATGTTCAATTCCGCGCCGATGAAGCCCATACAGAAGCAACAACCCTGATCCTGAAGGCTCAAAACGCCGACAATCCAGGAACTTTTACCACTACGGATAAAATCTCTACTCGCCCACTCATTGCTGATTCAGTAAGTTGGGCCAATATTCCTGCCTGGGTAACTGGCGATGCGGGCCCTGCACAGCAGACCCCCGATTTGGCCAAATTGGTACAAACCGTAGTAAACCGCGGTGGCTGGGCCAGTGGCAATGCCATGGTTTTTGTGGTGAGTGGCACTGGCAGACGTGTTGCTGACGCTTTCGACGACACCGAAGCTGCCAAAAAAACTGCAGAATTGGTGATCGAATACCTGCGCCCAGTTGAAGCGAAAATTGCCATCAGCGATGCAACCGACGATATGGAAGAATACGTGACTGGCTCCAACATTGGTGGCTTCGACGTAGGCAGCTCCGACCTGGAAATGACTACTGAAGGTGGTGGCCAACAAATCATTGGTTTGCGTTTCAATGGCATCAAAGTGCCCAAGAACGCCAATATTGCTTCTGCCAGCATCCAGTTCCGTGCGGATGAAGCACACACGGAAGCTACAAACCTGATCTTGCGCGCCCAAAACGCCGACAATCCGGGAACGTTCACAACCACGGATAAAATTTCTACCCGCTCACTGACCGCTGATTCGGTACTTTGGGCCAATATTCCTGCTTGGGTGACTGGCGATGCCGGTGCGGCACAAAAAACTCCAGACCTGAAAGCTTTGGTGCAAGCAGTAGTCAATCGTGCAGCTTGGAACTCTGGCAACAGTATGGCTTTTGTTGTAAAAGGTACCGGCAAAAGGGTAGCAGATGCTATCGATGATACTGAAGCTGCCAAAAAAGCTGCCGAACTGACCATCGTGTACTACTCCGGTGATGAAGGCACAACCGAAGTTCGTCCTAAATATCCACTAGGTTCATTCCCACTTACGCGTGGCGCCAACTGGAAATACAACGACAAAGGTGAAAAACTGGATGGCAAACCTTGGACTGCCAAGAAATATGCCGCCGATACCCTCTGGGATTTTGGTGGTGGCAAATTGGGCTATGGATTGACTGGCCTGACCAAAACTGTAAGCTTTGGTACCGATGCAACCAAGAAACAACCAACTACCTATTTCCGCAATACCTTTAAAACCGACAACAGTGCAGCTTTCGATTCTTTGGTATTCTATGCGCTGGTTAACGACGGAGCAGTAATCTACATCAACGGAACCGAAGTACAACGCATCAACATGCGTGCTGGTGCTGTAGCTTATGATACCCTGGCTGCAAGTAATGCCACGGGAGCTCAATTGACCCAATACCGTCGCTTTGTAGTGGCCAATACCTTGATGAACAACGATACCAACACCATTGCCGTAGAATTGCACATTGCCGCAGCGAATGCCACAGATATGGTATTCGATATGGAAGTGGTAGGCAAACAAGCATTGCCAGCCGCCACTCCTTTCCCCATCGCAAAAGCATCCAATTGGAGTGCCTTTGATTTGGGTCGTGAGCCTGCTGGTGCCTGGAAAACTTTGGCCTACAACGATGCTGGCTGGCTGCATGGCCCAGCAGTATTGGGCTACGGCGATCCTGTTTCAACCCTGTTGAATTACGGAGATGATCCCAACAACAAATACATCACGACTTATTTCCGCAAACGTTTTGAGGTAGCTAACCTGGCAGCACTTGGTGATTCACTGCTGTTGGGCGTACGTCGGGACGATGGTGCGGTGGTGTACATCAATGGAACTGAAGTAGCACGCAGCAACATGCCAACAGGTGTCGTTGCTTACGGTACTTTATCCGGCAGCAATACTGGTTCTGAAACTGATTATTATCCATACGTAGTTTCAAAAAATGTTTTGGTACAAGGTGTCAACATCATCGCGGTGGAAGTACACCAATCTGATTTGGCCAGTTCGGACATGACTTTTGACCTGGAATTGAAGGCAAGACCAACGATCCCTGCACCTGCTTCAGGTTGCGACGGAGCTACTGATGCCCACATCAGCTGTTTTACTTCGGTACTGCCCAATACCAAAAACCAGTTGCTCAATATCCCGGCTTCTCACAAGTTCCAGGTGTTGGTACAAACTGGTGATCCTTATAGCGTGGGTACTGGTACATCTGGCCGGAGTTTTGACTTTACGGGCTATGTTCCTGAAAACGGCAGCAGCACCAAAGGCCACTTGTCCATCAACTACGAAACCGTCCCAGGTGGTGTGGGTATGTACGATGTCAGCTACAATGCTACCTCCAAATTGTGGAAAGTAGATACTTCTCGTGCGATTGATTTCGCTGGTGTTGCGGGTACGGTAGCCAACTGTTCTGGTACGGTTACGCCTTGGGGCACGATCATCACCTGTGAGGAAACCCGTTTGGGTACCGATACCAACAACGATGGCTACATTGACTTTGGCTGGTGTGTAGAGATTGATCCGAAGACCAACAAAGTACGCGAATATGGCACCGGAAAGCCACAAAAGCTTTGGGCGTTGGGACGTGCTAGCCATGAAAACGTAGTGGTGATGAAAGATAGCATTACCTTGTACTGGGGTGAAGATGCAGGTAATGGCGCCGTGTATAAGTTTATTGCCGACAAAAAAGCGGACATGAGTGCGGGTAAGCTGTATGTATTGAAAGTAACTGGAGGATTACCAAATGGTGAAGCTGGTTCTTCCAATGGGGTTTGGGTACAAGTACCGAATACCACGCAGGCCGACCGCAACAATACCTATAACCTGGCCTTGGGCTTGGGTGCCACTACTTTTGCTGGAGTTGAAGATGTAGAGATCAGCCCAATTGATGGCATGATCTACTTTGCAGTAAAAAGTGCTCCATCTGAGCGCGTTTATCGCTTCAAAGACAATGGCACTACCGTTTCAGGATTCGAAACCTACGTAGGTGGTGGCGATAATTTCTACATCAACGATGGCAAATCGGCCATTTTGGAGCCTTGGGGTGCTGGCAACGACAACCTGGCTTTTGACGACCGTGGCAACTTGTATGTACTGCAGGATGGTAGCCAGGATCACATTTGGTTGGTACGCAATGGCCATACCCGTGCGAATCCAAAAATTGAGTTGTTTGCTACTACACCGACCGGTTGTGAGCCTACGGGGATCACTTTCTCTCCAGACTACAAGTTCATGTTCTTGTCTTTGCAGGAGCCTAGCAGTTCCAATACCGCTACGATGAGAGACGCTTCAGGCCGTACAATCACTTTCAACCGTTCTACGGCGTTGGTGATTGCACGTAGTGAAAACCTGGGAAGCACCGTACCAGTTCGTGAAGTACAACCTATTTTGGGCGGACTGGAAGTGTATCCTAACCCAACTCAAGGCAACTTCACCATGAAGTTCAACTTGAAAGAGGCTGGTGCAGTCAACCTGGAAGTATTTGACCTGGCTGGCAAACGCATCAAAGTACAAAAGATCGATGCCAACAGTGGGTTGAACTACCTCTCTACTGATTTACAAGAGAAAGGTATGCACATCCTGAAATTGTCTTCTGTGGAAGGCATTCGGGTGGCTAAAATTATGGTGAGCAAATAAACAAAGCTTTTTTGTTTGAAAGATAGAGTGGGGGATGCCGAAAGGTGTCCCCTTTTTTGTTTTTTAAAAAAAATAGGTCAAGGCTCAAAAAGCACTTTGGCTTCCAAGTTATGATCAACTAAGCCCAAGCTATTTTCATTCACTTTTAGGCCAAATGTCGTTAGAAAAGAAAGGAAGATATGTTTTGGGGTTTTGCTGACTTGTCGGAATGTTTCCATCCTCTCCCGCAGGGCAGCCGCTGCGGATTTATCCAATGAAAAGGCAGCGTTGTAGAATTTAAACTCAAATAGATTGATGGTTTGGTCTTTTCTATCCAATACCAAATCAATTTGAAAGCTTTTTTCAATTTTATTGCCTGGATAAGCAAAGGCAGAGGCTTCGGCATAAATACCGGATATACCAAGTGCTTTTTTGATTTGCGGAAGGTGTTTAAGGCAAACGTTTTCAAAAGCATAACCACACCAACTTTTGAATTTGGGGGTCTGACTCAAGGCTTGCCACCATTCGTTGCCTTGCCAAGTGTTGTTTTCAATGAAGTTAAGGTAAAATAAGGAATATTCATCGGTCAATCGGTACAACAATTCTCTTTTGACTTTACCATAAGGATAATATTGCGAAATAAAACCTGAATACAATAGCTCCTGCAACACATTGCTGGTATTACCACCGTCGGGTAGCCCTGATGTTTCCACTATTTCTTTCCGAGACATGCCTTTCCATTTTTGTGATAAGGCTCTTATGACGGCACTATGATTAGCAGAATTTTCAAAAAGAGCAGGGTAAAGGTTTTGAAATTCATTCGCCAGGGTGCTTGCAGGGGAGAAACAAATTGCCCCAATGTTTTCAATGGCACTTTTACCTGGCAGGATTTCTTTGAGGTAGTGCGGAATACCCCCCAAAATCATATAAATCTGTAAGGTTTGATAGGTGTCAAGCCTAATGTTGCGACTTTTTAAATATTGGTCAGTCTCGTAAAGCGTAAAGGGTTGCAAATCGACCCGGCGTGTGATGCGGTTGTGCAAGCCCCCTTTATCATTCACAACCTGTTCGATCATCCAGGAAGCAGCTGAACCACAAATCACCACCACAATATTTTGGTCAACACACCAACTATTCCAAAAAAAACCCAATGCCCGCAAAAAGCCAGATTTATGAGAGTCAAACCAGGGAAGTTCGTCTAAAAATATAACCATTTTCTGGCTATATTTTTGCTTTTCTAACGCTAGAATGAGCATTTGAAAGACATCGAGCCAGTTTTTAGGTTTCAATTTTGCTTTTCCTTCGTAAAAAAATTTATTGATGCGAAAAGCAAAATTTTGTAATTGCTCGGCCTTTTCCGCATTTTGTACACCAGTCACTTCAAAAGCAATTCTATCTGCAAAGGTGTTTTTTATCAAAAACGTTTTACCAACTCGCCGTCGGCCAATGACAGCAACCATTTCTGCTTCATTAGATGCCAAAGAAGCTTGTAAAACAGCTTGCTCATGCGTTCTGCCAATAAAATTTTTACCTGCCATAATGCTCCATTTAACGCAATTAAGTGCCCATTCTTCAAAAAAAATGCCTTATTCCGGGCTGTAACTATGCAAATATACACAGTTACAGCCCGGAATAAGGCATTTTTTTTAAAGAAATACTCACCCTCTCTAAGTCTTCGTAAAATGGGTAGTCCCTTTCCCGACCTGCTTTTGGACTCATTTCCATGATTTTCTTTACTTCCCTGTCCAAACATTATCCGCCGCATTGGCATCTGGAAAACGGCCATGCGGATCAAAGGTGATCCTTTTGATCTTGCGTTTGCCAAAGTTCATTTCGGCCTCAAAGCTGCGTTTTCCATCAAACCAAACCGACACCGGCCAGGTCACTTCGGCGGTAGTGGCATCAATCATTTTGGCATTAGGCAAGGTTTTAATGGCTGGACCTTCAGCTTCAAATTCCACTTTCAACACGATGGGGGAGGGCATCTGCCCGGCCTGTTGAACCGTGACCGTTGTTTTTCCACCGCTGGTTTTTACCTCCTTGATCGATCCTTCCACTGTTTCCGTAGTCCACAACCAGTAGTACCAGAACCACTCCAGATTCTGCCCCAATTCATTGTTCATAAAAAACATATAGTCCCAGGGCGATGGATGTTTGTAAGCCCAGGCGGCGGTGTATTTTTTCATGGCATTGATGACAGCATCATCGCCAACAATTCCGCCTAGCATGGAGAGCATCAGGGGCGCTTTTTGGTAGGTTTGAAAGCTGTAGCCACTGCCCGCATCATTGGCACTCCACATCATTGGCGCTTCACTTTCGCTGCCACTCATCCGGCCATAACTCTGCCCCAGGCCATCCAGGTTGTAGGGCTTTTTCTGATTGTCGGCGGCAGAAAGGATGTTCATGTATTGGTTGAAACCCTCGTCCATCCAGCCATAGCGGGTTTCATTGGTGCCCAGCATCATCGGCCACCACTGATGGGCAGTTTCATGATCGGCGGCACCCTGATTCGAGTTGATGACCATGGGGTATTCCATGCCTGCGCTGGGGCCGTCCTGTAAGGTCAATTGCGGGAAGGGATAGGGTGCCCAAAGCTGGGAATAAAACTCCAGCGCATGGCGGGTGATTTTGCCAGCGCGTTCAAAAAACATGGCTCTTTCGGGCAAGTAGAACATATGGATCGGAACCGGGCCTTTGCCAGGAATGTTGGCACGGGTGGCCTTCCAGACGAAGTGCCCGGCGGTTGCCCAGGCAAAATCATTCACCTTGTCGGCCACAAAATGCCAGGTCAGCTTGTCGCCTGGCGCAGTGGATTGTCCGGAGCCTTTTTCTGTTTTGTCCACAATGATTACCTCTTCGTCCGAGTTGAGCACCGTGGCCAAGCGTTGTCTGGCCGTTGCGGTCAATACTTCGTTGGGGTTCTGGAGCACTCCTGTACCACTGACAATCCAACCAGCGGGTACGGTGATGGACACGTCAAATTTGCCGAAGTTGTTATAAAACTCGGATGGACCCAGGTACGGACTGGTTTCCCAGCCGCGCAGGTCGTCGTATTTGGCCAGGCGGGGGTACCATTGGGTGGGTTGAAACAATTTGCTGTCGAATCGCTGGGTCATACGGTGGCCGCGCCCATTGGGGCCGCCGGGCAGTTTGGTGTGCCATTCAATTTCCAACTCAGCCGTGGTTCCGGCTTTGATTGGATCGACCAGGTTGATGGTCGCCACCGTCTGCGTGAGGCCGAAAATGCTCACTTTGGTGGCTGTACCATTCCCCCCAGGACGGCCCATCGCGGGAGCTGTCTTCAGATCCGCCGCCTGACCCGCTACCTTCAAACTGGTCAAAACCATGCCCTCGGTGGCTTCGGCAGGAACGGAGGCGCCGCGCTGGGCTTCGGGGCGAAAGAGGTTGTGATCCAGGCGCAATACGATCGTTTTGAGGTCGTCCTTGCTGTTGTTGTGCAGGCTGATTTTTTCCGAGCCGGTGATGGTTTGGGTAGCGGTATCGAGACTGGCTTTGATGGTGTAGTCGGCTTCCAATTGCCAGTAATTGGGGCCGGGTTTGCCTGAAAAGTCGCGGGAGCCGGCTTCGAAGGCTTTGCGGATGGAGTTGGTCATCGGGACGTCGAGCCGGATGGAACGGGTTGGCGTTTCGAGGGTTTTGCGAAGGGGGAGATTTTGTTGCGCTGAGAGAGTTGAGATGCTAATCAGCAGGAGGAGAAGGGTAATTTGTTTGAGCATGGTTCGTGTTTGGTTAGGAGAATTGAGGGCTAATTTATGGATAATTGTTGGGAATGGGTACCGCGCTACGACTTTGTGAAATGTGAACGTAACCAAACTTCGCGCTACGCCTA
>JAIYAV010000050.1 GCA_027488855.1 Saprospiraceae bacterium | reverse complement strand
GGCGATAAAAAAATAAGTGATCATTTTGCCAGAGGATTAGATAAGTAAACGTTTCATTTCAAGTGTCTTATCTAATCCTCTGGCTCAGGAAAAATGATCACTTATTTTTGCCCCACTACTATGCCCTTTTGTTTTTGGCATAGCCCCCATAACCTTGCAAAAAACCATTGACATATGAGAACAGTTTTATTACTCTTGCTATCCAGCATGCTTTGCTGGCAGTTGTCTGCACTGGATGGCCCCAAAAACCAATTTATCAAGCCGCCGGGCTATCTGAGCTTTTTTATGCCCCTCGATAGCACGGCCTTCCCGGTAAGTGTAGCGAATGTGAAAGCCCGTTTAAAGGATACACTCGTCTGTGTAAACGTGGTAGCGGTAAATTTTGACACCATCGCTGCCCTGCAGTACACGGTGAAATTTGACACTTCCATTCTACAATTCAAGCAAATCAAGGTAGACACCAACAGCGCCTTAAAAAAGCTCACGCAGAATGATTTTAGTGTGAAGGCGGGAGGTTTGATTACGCTGGTTTATTCCAAAACGGAAAGTGCGGCTGGGCTAACCATCCGGGATAGCACCAAATTGTACCAACTTTGTTTTAAGCCGCGTAAAGAAGGTAAATCTGCAATCAGTTTTACCGACAGTGTCAATACGGAAGTACTGGGGCCAAAGCGCTCCAAACGTGCATTCAAAGGTGAAGCTGGATCGGTTGAAATCACTACGGATTCCATCGCACCAACTACCTGTAGAGATACCGTAATTACCCGTACCATTGCCGTTTGTCTCGGCCCGATTGGTACCGACACCACTAAGCTGGTGACTGCTGGTGGATGTGATAGCACCATTATTGTGACCAGAGTAAGAGCTACTTCCACTGCCCCTCGTGATACCGTGATCTATACCACCATTTGTGAGGGACAAAGCTACACAGTGGGTGAAAATGTATTCCGCCAAGCGGGGACTTATGTGGTCAATCTGCTTACTGAAGGAGGTTGTGACAGTTTGGTACAACTTGCGCTGGCAGTGAAACCAATTCTGGGCGTTACGATTAGCGGAGGTGACACTAGTGTTTGTGATGGAGACTCTACCTTAGTGAGGGTTTCAGGTGGTGTCAGGTACAAGTGGAGTACTGGGGCAACTACGGATTCGGTATGGCTCGGCCCAGGCACTTATACTGTGATGGTCGAGGATACAACGAGCAGTTGCGAAGGCATTCTTACCGTTGTGATTGGTGCAGCTTCCCCTAAGCCACAAATTGAGACGGATCTCATCAAAGCATGTTCGGTAAGCACCTTGCCTGTAATAAAAGTTAAAGCAGACTCCGCCTTCACCGTCAACTGGTATGATGTGCCAACTGGAGGAACTCCACTGGCTAAAGATACCCTGAGTTTTAAACCGACCAAAGCGGATACCTTGTACGTTGAAGCCATTGATTCTTCGGGCAAAAAATGTGCCAGCAAGGAACGAACGGCCATTGTGGTACTCATCGACAGTACCCAGACTGCGGGCTTTACCGAGTGCCCTAAGGACGTCATAACAGTGGCTCCAGCAGGCAAAACCAAGGCTCCAGTAAGCTGGAAGGCACCTACTTTTAGCAGTGGATGTGACAGTAAGGTTGTGGCGCTAAGCAGCAATCGTAAACCTGGCGATACCCTGGCCGTGGGCACCACCCGCATCAGGTACATACTGACGGATACCACCTCGAAGAAAGTGATCGATTCCTGCGTATTTAAAGTCATCTTGGGCACCGATACGATCCTGCCTCCACCACCTCCAGTCCAGGTCGATTCACTTACTTTCTTTGTTGATACCAGTGGCGTAACCCTTACCGATAGCACCATGAGTGTACCCGTAAAAGTGCTCCATTTTAACAAAGTACAGGGATTCCAGTTCACCCTTGCGATACCCGATAGTTTGGCGACTTTTGTCGGCTTCGTCGCTGACACCGCAGCGCTCAAAGGAGTGGAGAATTTTGCGTTCTCACCTTTTGTGCGTACCGTCAACTGGTTTGATGCACAGTCAAATGGGGTGACGCTGAAGGATAGCACGACGATCTTTACCCTACGAATCAGCAGAGATTCGGCCAGTAAAGAATGTATACCCGTTCAGTTTAAAAATGCACCATCGAAGATCATTGCCACCAAATCTTCACTGACCGAAATTATTCCTACCACCATCGACGGAGTAGTATGTCCAGACACCACAACGGTTCCACCGGTGGATACCACTGGCCCGGTTAAAATCGCCGGAAAAATTTACCGCGAGAACAAAACTCCGGTGAAATTTGTAACTGTTGACATCAGCCCGGATAGCGTGGCTTCGGTGATTACTGGGGTGACCGGGGAGTATGCATTCGATTCTTTGGCGTACAATAAAAACCATACCATTCGCCCTTCTTTGGATTCCAATTATTCCGGTGGGGTGAACATTTTGGATGTGGTATTGATCCAACGGCATATCTTGGGCAAAGATACCCTGGATAGTCCCTACAAGTGGATTGCTGCCGACGTAAACAAGACTGGTACAGTTACTGTAGCGGACATTCTGGACATTCGTCGTTTGATTTTGGGTGCGCTGGATTCATTCCCCAATAATACGTCTTGGCGCTTTGTACCCGTTAGCTTTAAGTTCCCAGACAGTGTGGCCAATCCGTTGACCGTAAAATTCCCGGATACGATCGGATTTACAGGTTTGAAAAAAGACACCTTGAACAATGACTTCATTGGCATCAAAGTGGGCGACGTCAACCTGAGCAAGGACGCACAGCTACGTGGCGAAGCACCGATGGAAATCACCATGGTTAACCGCGCATTTGACTACGGTGAAAAACTGGTGGTAGAGGTACGTACGAGTGATCTGGGTAAATACGCAGGGTATCAGTTCGATCTGGGCTTTGACCGCGAAACCCTCGAATTTGTGGGGGTAGAAGCGGGTGATGTGCCTGGAGTAGACCGCAACACTTTCAATTTGAATGCCGTAGCTGAGGGCCATATCCCAACGCTGTGGTACCAAACCGGAGCAACTTTGCGCAGTGCTGAAAACCCAGTATTGTTCAAACTTACTTTCAATACCCGCAGAGCAGGTGAAGTAGCTGAAGCCATCTGGCTTAATCAACAAGGATTGGCTGGAATGGCCGTAAACCAGGCTGGTCAAGCAAAACAATTGAAGGCTCGCTTCACGGAAGCGACACTCAAAGTGGATTTGGGCAAACGCAATGCCATCAGAGCATTGGGCGTACAACCCAACCCATTCAGTGATCAGGCTTTGATTCGCTTCAAACTGCCTACGGATTCTCGCACCACCTTGTCGATTATTGATGCTGCTGGCCGTGAAGTATACCGCGAAGCCCGCAATTTGTCAGCAGGTGTTCAGGAATGGACAATTAGTGGCAACACCTTGGGCCAAAATGGCGTTTACCATTATCGAATCCTGACCGCTTATGGCGTATTGACGGATAAGGTGATTTTGACAAAATAGGATTGATTTCGGGTGTCGGATTGCGGATTTCGGCTGGAGCTTTGGGTTCAAATTTGGAGTATACTTCAATTTGAGCCTAAAGCTCCAACCGAAATCCGAAATCCGAAATCCGAAATTTGAAACATCATTCAGGTGGGAAAATTATACATTTTGACGCTGGTGGTACTAGTTGCCTTATTGAACCACAGCACTGGCTACGCTCAAGGAGCGATTGATTCTACAACCTTCATCCTGACTTCCCGCAAAGTCTGTGTGGGAGATACCATCGACATACCCGTTCGCACCGTTCATTTCCGGCGTGTAGCGGGTTTTCAATTTGCCATCAGTTGGGCACGAGGACAGTTTCGTTTTTTGGGCGTCAGCAACAGTGTTTTTCCCAGTAGCGAATTTGATTTTGAAGCTCCCTCATCTGGTACGCGGGTGAATTTTGCCTGGTTCAAAGCGGATGGTACTTCTTCTACCTTACCCGATTCAACCCGAATTTTTGTACTGCGTGTGGTCGCCTTACAACCGGGCAACCCGGCCACTTTGGGTTTTGTGACCAACCCCCGAGATCAAACTGCTCCCGTAGTAGCCCAATACAATCAGCGCGGCAACAACATTCGGGAGTTCCCTCCGGTGCTGATCGGCAATACCATCCAGGTCATTGCCATTCCTAGCGTCCGGGCTACGTCTGATACGATTACCTGTCGGGATCCCTTCGTTTTTTTGGACGCGCAATCCTCCGACCCTTTGGCTACTTTTGCCTGGACTGGACCCAATGGTTACAGTTCAACCCTGGCCAGAGACACCGCTTTTATCCCTGGGCGCTATCAAGTGATTGCTACATCTGATTTTTTGTGTGCCTCCATTCCATTGGATATTGTGATTGGTTTTGACCGAAGCCCACCAACAGCACCTACCTTGCGAGGAGATAGCCTCAATTGTTTGCGCCGCCAGGTTCAGCTCCAATTCTCCCCGGTCAACAACATCCTGGAATATTATTGGATTACCCCCCAGAACGACACATTACCTCATCCATTGGCACCGACCAGTGTTGGTGGCACCTATCGCTTACTGGTCGTTCAGCCCCGCAACGGCTGCCAGATTACTGCCGACCTTACGATCGCGGTCGATACCTTGGCACCGAGCATTCGACTGAGCGGACAAGGGCAATTGGATTGCCGCTCCCAATCGGTGTTGTTGAATGCGGGCAGCAGGAGCAAAAACTTGAGTTATACCTGGCGCAATGGTACGGGTGGAACCGTCAGTCAGGATTCATCCCTGCGCATCAGCACAGCGGGCTTGTATCAACTCATTGTCCGCAATACCCGCAATGCCTGCCAGGCCAGCAAAGATACCAGCATCACCGCCGATACCTTGCGGCCTTCGGCAACGCTGGATGCCACGGGCAAAATCACCTGTATCAGCCGTAGCACCACATTACGGGCTACGGTCAATTCCAGTCGGGTGGAAACCTTTTGGATTGCTCCTTCATTGCTCGATACCCTTTCGCGCAGCGCCAGTACTACCGCATTTAGTGGTGGGCGCTACACCTTTTTGGTGGTGGATACGGTCAACGGTTGTAGCCTGAGATTGAGCACTACAGTGGAATCGGATACCATTCGGCCTTTCAGCTTGATTCAGGTGAAAACGCCCTTTTCATGCGCCAATCCTACGGCAACCTTAGCCGTAGGTGTGTTGCCGAATGTGAATTATGCCTGGACAGGACAAGGAATAAGCGGCACCAACACGGCTTCGACAGTACAAGTCAACACCCCTGGGCAGTACACGGTGGTACTCAGCAATGCCAATAATGGCTGCACCTTTAGCGATGCGTTTCAGGTGGGCGGCAATACCGATGGGCCTCAGTTTGACCGCATCAATTTGAAACAGCCACCTTGTGCCACTGATGGCCGGGGCAGCATTGGCATCGAATTGGTGAGTGGGGGAGTGGCACCGTACACTTTTTCCATTAAGGATAGCCCTTTTGCCAGCCAACGCAATTTCAACAACCTTGCGCCGGGTACTTACCGCATCCGGGTGCAAGACGCAGCGGGCTGTGAAGGCGATACCAGTTTGACGATTTTGGCCTCCCTCCCAATTGAGGTGAGCATTACTGCGCCTACCAACGAAGTTGCTCCGGGCGATTCCCTACAATTGACTGCGGTTTTGGGCGACTCTACAGGCTTGGCCTCCTTGCAATGGGTGGGCACCGATCTTGCACCTTGTAATGGTTGCAACAGCATTCAAGTGAACCCTACGCGCAGTACGGTGTACCAGGTTCAGGTATTGAGTGCCAATGGTTGTCGCTCGCAGGCGGTGTTCAATGTTTTTGTGGTCAAAAAAGACCAGGTTTATGCCCCAACCGCTTTTTCTCCCAATGGCGATAGCAAAAATGACCGCTTTTATTTGTTGGGTAAAAAGAACCTGAAAATCGTGCAGTTTCGCATTTTTGACC
This sequence comes from Saprospiraceae bacterium, assembly GCA_027488855.1. Taxonomy (GTDB): domain Bacteria; phylum Bacteroidota; class Bacteroidia; order Chitinophagales; family Saprospiraceae; genus Haliscomenobacter. Next base: position 12,928 of record JAIYAV010000050.1, on the reverse strand, counting down.
GCTGGGGCAACCTCGTGTACGAAGCCAGCAATGGCACCCTCAACGATGAAACCATGGGTTGGGATGGCACTTATGCCGGGAAAGTAGTGCCGCCGGGTACCTTTGTGTGGATTGCTGAGTTGGAGACTGCGGATCAGGTTTTTCAATCCTATAAGGGGGAGGCGATACTTTTGAAGTAGAGCTAGATCATTCAGAGAAAGGGCGCTGCCCATTCTTAGCGTATATCGCCCTTGCAGGGCTTGGCAATAAATTGACCGTAAGGATATGAACTTTTTGCCAAAACTGGTAGTTGCTAGTTTATGGCTAAAAATAAACAAAACAAAACGGTACAACTGATTATTGCTTGCTCATTGGGGGCTGTGGTGGGCTATTTGCTTAGTTATGCTTTTATAAAATTGGTGCCCCTTAGTGTTTTTCAAAGCTTAGCGGAAAACGGCGGCATTTGGTGGGAAAATCCACTAAAATTGGTACTGATCTTTGTAGCCACTTGGGCGGCCTTGGCTGCGCATGAGCTAGGTCACCTCTTGACAGGTTTGTATCAGGGCTTCACTTTCCACTTGTACGTAGCTGGTTTTTTGGGTGTTCGCCGCAATCCATTGGATGATACAATTGAATGGTATTTCAATCGCGATGCCAATCTTTTTGGTGGAGTAGCTGCTACTTTACCCACCCAAAAATCCCCGGATTTGGTCAAAAAGCTGGCGGCTGTAGTGGCTGCTGGACCGCTCACAAGCATCGGCGGGGCGCTATTCGTAGGCGTACCTGCATTCTGGGTGACCATGAATTTGAGCGCATCAGGATCAAATGCTGCATTAAGAACCCTGCTCGTTTTTTCGCTCATTTTCGCCCTCACCTCCTTTTTTCTGTTTTTGGCTACCACCATTCCTGGCCGCACTGGTGCTTTTTTTACCGATCGAGCACGCTTCTTTCGTTTGATTGGTGGGGGTAAAACTGCGGCCATCGAGCAAGCGGTATTGGAGGTGTTGGCGCACAGTTACTCCAATCAGCCCTATGCCACTATTGATCCTACCCAAATCGAGTTGATCCAATCAGATGATTCCGATTTGATGAAAGCTTTTGCCCATTCACTGAATTACTATTACCACCTGGATCGGGACGAAAAGACCATGGCACTGGCCGCAGCTCAGGAAATGGAACCTTTGCTGGAGGATCAACCACTGACTTTTCGGGTGGAGTTGCAAAAAGACCTGGTATTTGCCTATGCCTTTTTAGCAAATGATCCGGTTCAGGCACGCAGCGTGTGGGAGAAAATGGGGAAACTCGGCCAGACAGGAAAAGATGCCCATACGCAGCTGGCGAAGGCGGCTTTGTTGTATGCTGAAGGGAATTTGGATGAGGCTAAAACGGTAATAGCAGCCGGAATGGCGGCCTTGCCGGGGAATTTGGTCAAGTACAGTGATCGGTTTTATCGGGGGTGGTTGGAGGAGTTGGAGGAGAGTCTTTAGCTCGTAAAACTTAAACCCTGTGCAGCGAACAAAAAACCATCGCTGCAATCGGGCATTTTACCCGTTCATAAATGAGCGTATCCTGAGCAAACTGCTTTTTGATCCACTCATTTTTACTGACTTCCTTTACTGTCCTTGCTTCCTGTGCGTCCATCAAAACTGTGTCATCGGACTTGTGTTCTGCTTTGAGCGTCTTGTTCAAAGGTCGTTTTTTCATGTACTTGTTGTTATTGGTTAGAAACGAGAATACAAATCCATGGCATGGGAGGGATTGGGAAATATAAAGTTTGACTGCTTTCGGGTTTGTCTAAATTTCCTGAACAAATTTTGGGCAAAAATGGGCTGTTTAATGCCTGATCCAGAAAAGTTAGATAGGGCTTACTCCTCGCTCAATTGAATGAGCTTTTTGACATGATCTTTATTGTAGGGAACTCCCCGCTCGTTGGTCAGATAAGCAAGCCCTGTAGTTTTGTCTAAACGCCTCAAGTGTTGTAAATTGACCATGTAGGAGCTGTGGATGCGGAAGAAACCCAAGGGACCTAGTTTTTCTTGGAAAAAACTCAAGGGTTCGCTCATGCTCCAGCTTTGACCGGAAACCTCCACAAAAACGGTATAACTTGAATTAGCTTTGACATACAATATCTCTTTAACAGGCAGTATCATTACCTGTTCAGCGGTATTCAATACCAAGCATTCAGAAAGTAGTTGAGTTGCTTTATTGGACGGCATAACAAAAGTGATCTGATAAAAAAAGCATAAACAAATGCTAAAGGTTTGGGAAAAGAAGGAAATGATTGAATGAGGCGAAAGAAAGCAACAAAAGCAATAAAAGCTGTTTTCAATCCCAGGGGAAATACAAAGCACCAATAAAAAAAGGATATTTAACAAATTACAACAGCAAATATAATTGGAACAGGACGAGGTGGTGCCTCACCGATATGAAAAGCGAACAATCTACATGATGATGTCTACTGTTTTGGTTGGAATGTAGGGCTCCAGTGGTTGGATCCACTGCAACAGAATTTAACGGGTTCTCTTCCAGAGTTCGCCTTTACTTTTGATTTGGAGCTTGCGGTATATATTTTTTACATGATAACGTACGCCGTTGAGCGTGATGCCTAAAAAATGAGCCATTTCCTGATAACTCGCACCATCTTTGAGTAATTGAATAATAATCGTTTCTTTTTCACTTAGCTCGGCTTCTTGTTCCGCTATAATGACTTCCGTGGATTTTGGCGAAAAATAGTTGATGATTTTTTTTGCTACAGCAGGGCTCAATAAAGGCCCTTCACCACTCAACGTGGAAATAAGTTTTCTTTCTAGATCATTAAAATCAAGTTCTTTTAATAAATAACCCATCGCACCGTTACAGAGCGCTTGAAAAATAGTGTCCGAGTCATCAAACAAGGTAAACATCACGATCGTAGCCTCAGGTTCCCGCTGTAAAATCGAAGGGATATTCAGAATGCTGGATTGGCCATACAACATTACATCCAGCAGGATGAGGTCAATTTCCATAAAATCACGATGATATTTAAGAAATTTATCAACCGTATCTACAGCTAGTACACAATCCAATTGGGTCGATTGTTCAAAATGGTTGGATAAGCTTTTACGAAGCTCAAGGTCGTCTTCTATAATGGCAATGTTGTACATGCAAGGTGCTTTTTGTTGAATATAAAAACAACCGTTCTAAATGCTGCGGCATCGAGACAGAAAAATGTGAATATTATTCTGTCTGTTGGTAAAGTTAGCTACTGCGTCGGCTAGTTTTTATATTTTGATGGACGGAAATTGCATTTTTTTAGCAAACTACATTTTGGTGTAGTTTTAGATGTAGTGGCGCAAAACTTGAATTTCGGCATGCTGCATTTGTTCGGTTTCTTCCCAAATCAGGCTACCCTTGATTGCATCAAGCCGCCGCTGCAAACTTTCATGGCCATGCGCTTCCCCAATCTTACCATGCTCATTAATTTTTAATCCTGAAAATTCATTGTTTATACTGATGTGCAAGTGTGAACCCCTAAAGTATATGGTGATGTGAATGCGTTCGCTGTTCGTATGTTTGATCATATTGGTTAGTAATTCCTGGTAAATCATCAGAATGTGATGCCTACCAATGGCACCCAGGTCTTTTTCGTGATTACTGATGGTATTCTTGAACACTAGTTCACGAACATTGGGTCCTATCGTATTTTCTGCAAAATCTTCTAGCCGTTTTACAAAATGGTCAAACGAGTCATATTTTGGGTCAAAAGCCCAAATGAAATCACGTACGGATTGTAAAACATCAAGGCTCAATTGTTCGAATCGATTCGTCAAGTACTTGTGTTTGTCGCCAGGACTTTGGACGATCTCCGATGCGATGCGGCGTAGGGAATAGAGCCTGCTGCCAAGGTCGTCGTGCAAATCATCGGAGATTTGTTTGCGCAACTGGAATTCTTTGCGCAACACGCGCATCCGCAATAAGTGCAACTGATAAAGACCTAGCACCAGACTCGCCACAACCACTACGCTGAACCACCAGGTCTGGTACCAGGATGGAGCAATGTGCAAATCATAGTGAATGGGACTACTCCAGAATCCGGTGTTCGATCTTACACTAACCAGTAAGGTATAAGTCCTGGGCTTAAGGTTATAAAAAACTAGTTTTTGACCTTCTCCAATCAGCCGCCATATTTTGTCTGCTCCTTTTAGCTGATAGCGATATTGTAGGGGGCGTTTACTCCAATTGTTGGCATGAAAAGCAATTTCTAAGTACTTTTCATTGGCATAAACTTGAGTGGGCTCCTCTGGACTTAAAAACAACTTACGCCTTTTTTGTTTGCTTTGGTTGATCAGCTCCACAGTAACGTAGGGCTTGATGGCATTTGTTGAAAAATCTGGCATCCAGGGTTTAAAATGTGTGATTCCGTTTACACCACCAAAGAACAAGCGCCCATCTTGCGCTTTATACACCGAACCGGTATTGAATTCGTTTCCTGCTAGGCCGTCCCTTTTGTAATAATTGATCAATTTTCCGGAAAGTACATGGAGGCAACCCAACCCGGATTGGGTACCCAGCCACAGCAAGGAGTCTCCATGTGATCCTTGAATAGTGTACACTGTGTTTTCGGATAAGCCCCGAGAGCGGTTAAACCATTTTACTCGTCTTGTTTTGGGCTCTAGTCTGGCCAAACCATGATCTTGTGTTCCAATCCAAATGTGCCCTCGGCTGTCTTCGTACAACCCTTTGACCACCACTTTGCGCAAAGTATCGGGTACATCACGGAGGGCTTGTTTGATTTTTTGGCCGCCCAATTCAGGATATACGTGGATCAAACCACTCGTGCCACCCAGCCATAGGCTGGAGTCTTTGGCCATGATCATTGCATATTGCTCCTCTGATACCTTCTCTAATGGATGGTTCAGCCTATGGGTCTGAGCCGCAAGGCCCCGCAAACTAAGGGCCATCAGGTGATTTCCCCTAATTGCCCAAATTCTGTTTCGTGTACGGATCAGTTTTCTACTAAAAATGATACCATAAAACCCGCGCCGAAACTGTAGCTCGTTCCATTTGGTATTTGGTGACAACACTGCTGCCACTTCAAAAAAACTCGGCCGAAACTGGTGCTTGGTCCAATTCTGATACTCTCCTGATGTAACATTGGTTAAGGTGCTTAATGTTGCGTCTGTATAAGGAATTTTTATCAGGGGCGGCTCTGCCTCTGTTGCCAGAATCAAACTATCACGCTGCCACAAAAAATCCCAAATAGGGAAATTGGGGAGCCATAATTGCGGAGGTGTCTGAGCCAATGGCTTGCTGAATCGATACAAACCATCGTAAGTTCCAACCAGTAGCCGCCCCTGCGGATCTTCATCGATACCCCTGGTACTGTAACCAATTAGTAATTTTTGAAAGGGTTTGAGATGTAGCTCTTCTGCCACAAACAACCCTTGCATTGTGCTGATGAACCAATTGCCCTGGCCATCGGTACATACCGCTGTCGGCATCATTTTTCCCCAGACTAATTTGGCACTTCTGCCCACTGGGCTGTTTACGTAACCCCTGATGGCTTGCCAAAGTGGGGAACACTCACTCAGCTTGTCTTTGACCCATACCACCGAATCCTCTCTGGATTGCTTGGGATTTAGTAGGTAAAAATCGTCGAGTAGCCCAACAATTGTCAGCGAACCACCCCACTCAGTAATCAATGCACGGCGCCTGAATTGGGTGTAGGGGACAGTATCACTGGTGGGGGCAAGCAGACGAAGGGTATTCGTAAGGAACTGGACTTGCTGCCCCTTAACCCGGCACAATAGTTGGAGGCTATGGCTGAAATAATAGGCATCCTCGGCTGGAACATATTTCATTTGATGACAGCCTAAAGCCATTTTGCTAGGTATTTGAGCTTCCTTAAAGTATTGTTGGCGCTTGGTTTGATAGTGGTACAAACTAGCCCCATGAAAAAAGGCGATGTCACCATTGGGGAGACGCTCAAGAAGTGTAGCTTGAGGTTTGAATTTGATTCGTATACCCAAATCCCCCGGTTTTAGCCAATCAGAGCGGTCTTTTGAGAGGATTTGTACACCTCGGGCATCACTCAGCCACAACCGGCCTTTACCATCTTCTGCTATGTCGTAGGCTGTAGATAGGGTGAAGCGTTTGAATTTTCCGTCTTGCAAGCAGTAAACACCATCCTGCGTAGCCAACCACAATACTTGTCGATGATCCAACAAAACGGCTCGAATATCTTTAGCTGCAAGCGTTTGCCGGGGGCTCAGGTGCTTTACCTTAAATTGCTTTATCGTAAAAGTGTTGTCGGGAAAACTGGGATTCGGTTGTGCAAAGCCTGACCAAGCTGTAAATAAAATGGAGAGCAACCCTATTGATAACCTGATGATTATTGGTATTGGAATTTTGTTCATTACTGTACGTTGACGAATGATCTAATTGCCGAGTGCCTGGAATAAAAATGGGAATAGAATGCTGATTGGGTGACCCCAACTCCCTTCTAGGCTGCAAGATATGGGTTTTTATTTCTGGCACAAAATGGCAAATCGAGAAAAAAAGGAATTAGGCACATGAAACTGAAAAAAAATTTTACTACACAAAAATGTAGCTAAAATAAAACAATGTAGCAATGAAATAAAACTATGTTTCTTGAAATAAAATGGTGTTGTATTTTAAATACATCAAAATGTATTTTACTGATAATTAGTTTATTGTGTGCATGAATCTGGTATTAAGTATAATAAATTTGAGGCGCAATAGATTCCCCTTATTTGGTTTAGACGACCTTGTTTCTCAAACTAATTGATGTACACTCACCCCACGTGGGGCAGAACAACTCAACTGATTTGTACTCATTCCAAGCCATATCCTATGGCCTGGAATGTCAGCTACGATTCATTCGACCTTTTTTGTATGCGGGTAAAGCATATAAAATTTTTCATGTTTTCGACCATTTTAAATCATAACTCATGATCCTCAATTCTTTACGTAACTTTGTAAACCTATCAGTCAATTGTATAAAATTGGCACTTGGTTTATGTCTCCGTTTATTCAACCTAAATGCTTCATCCAGGGAGGGATTTCGTCGACTTTCCGCCCAATTGAGCCGTTCGGTGGCTGAAATATGGAGTAGGCCAATCTTGCCTAATGATTGGTGGGGCATGCAGCGTAGCGGCTTCCTTCTAAAAACGCTTCGTAAGTTGTTACAGAAATTACAACCCAGCTGTAACAATGAGGATATCCCAACTCACCAAGTTTCAAAGGGCTTGCGTATAGTGGGAATGACTTTGTCTTTGTTCCTGCTCGCGGCAAGCGCTACATTTGCCCAGTTCATCATCTCTTATCCAACTCCTGCCCAACAGGCCTCGGTTTGCCTGAGCCCATCTTTACTCACCGTACGTATCGATGTAGTCAACGCGGGTACAAATGGTACCGTCACTATTGATTTGCCACCTGGTATTGTTTACGTTGCAGGTTCTGTAGCCAAAACAGCCGGTACGATTTCCACAATCACGGAATCCAATATCTCCAACCCCAATGTACCAGTATTTTCGCTGGCCTCCGGGGGCGCACTTGCTTCGGGGCAGTTGATCACCTTCACCATTCAACGGGAAGCGCCCGACTGCGCCGCTCGTAGTTTTGTTATTGGTGGCGGTGTGATGAAAGACGCCGTAATCGTAAGCAGCACGGCCGGTTCCGTCACTGAAAACGCCCCCAACATCAACTCATATAATCTTCAGTACGCCTCCATCTCCCTCGGCGGAGCTGCGCCTATATCTGCTGTAGTGGGGCAAACGCTCACCCGCAACGTCACCATCACCAATGGCGGCCTGGGGGCTTTGGATAACTACACCTTTACCATTACCGAACAGGTAGGTGGCCTCAACACTACCCAACTCACTACAGCGCCCGCAGGTACGGTGATCGCACCTGCATCCACTTCCGTAGTCGCAGGCACCCGCACCATTACCTACAACCTCACGGCGGCGCAAATGGCTGAATTTGGTGACAGCGACGGGCTTTTTGAGAATGGCGAAACCATGACCCTCAGCCGTACGTACACCGTTCAGAGTTGTGCCACCACTTCTTCCTATAAAGCGGCCTGGGGCTGTAGCGGGCAAGTATGCCAGGAGCCTACGCTCAACCAGCAAACCAATATCGCCCTCGGTGTACCCAATGCACGGGCTTTTGCCTTCAATACCGTACGAAAGCCCAACTTCTGTACCAATGGTATTTACGAAGTTACCATTCGCAATATTGCTACGGAAACTGTGACGGGTGCCGCAGCGGCATTTAACCTGGTGCAGGCATTCGGCGCAGACCTGGGGGAATCCATTCGTTTCCGTGCTCCATTGTCCGCTACCAATTTCCAGTTGTCCGATGGCGCCGGAGGCTGGATCAATCTGACGCATACCGGTCCGACAGGTACTACTCCTGCCGTAGTGGCATTCAGCCAGTTGACCACCAACCCGGGCGCAGCGAGCGGACTGGTAGACCGCGATGGCGACGGCCAATACGATGACTTGATGGCCGGATCTCAAATCGTCATTCGGTATGAAGTCATTGTTCCTTGTCAGTCAACTTGTGACGGCCAGTTTAAATCCGGCGGGCTCACTTATCAGACCACTTTTGCCGACCAGTGCGGCACCAGTACCACCGGACCCAAAATTCCATATCCCGGTTCCTCTTTTGTCGACCGTTTCCAGTCGGGGGATATCACTGGACCAACCGATATCAATGACGGTCAGACCATTACCCTGCGTTTTGACGGTGGTAAACAATTTAACCTGGCAGGGTATGAATGCCCAACCAACCAGCTCGCACTGCGTCTGACCGTACCAAAAGGATATAGTCTCGCCAGTGGCCGCTATTATACCAATGGCGTGGGCAACAATACCCAGAATACCATCTCTACTTTTACCATACCCGGTGCAACTTCGGATGTTTTAGTAGTGGTGGGTAGTGGTACAAACTACGATGCTTATAGTTTCGAGATAGATATTAAGCTCGACTGTGCACTCTTAGGCCCGGGTAGTTTGTCTTATGAAGTGGCTTATACCTGCGACAACACGGGTGGTTGTGGTTGCGTCCAGGTCTGGCGCTGCGGCCCCGTGCCGCTGCAGCCGCACTGTACCGGTTGTTCAACGGGCGGCTTAACTCCTACCGATGCGGTGTTCAACCGAAAAACTATGGGCTATGCCAATCCGCTGGGCGCCACCTATTCGGCAGGCACTTACGCCAACCCCGCATCTCTGACGGCCGCACAACGGAAAGCTGCATTGCCTTTTGATACCATTCAGGCGTACATCCCTGGTATCTACTATCCTCTGGCCTCCGTCACGGGCGTAGCGCAGTTTTACCGTCAGTCCTACGATCTTGTCTCGGGCAACAAAGTGCTTCTTCCGCAGGGTTTGCAATTGCGGGTCAGGAATAATACGACCAATACTTTCCAAACCTGCAATATGGCTGCGCCAAGCAGCGATGTGGTGGCAGGCGGGAAGCATACCATGATCTACAACCTCAGCTCCTGCGGGGTGCCCATCAATCCCGGCGACAGTGTATTTGTGCGCCCACTGTACGTGGTGAACGACAATACGGGTTTCAGCACCGACGCTCCGGTACAGATACCGGGCATGCGCACTGAACTGTATACCACCACTGCGGTACCAGGTCAGGAGTTTTCCTGCGACTCCTATGGCGGTCAATTGGCGGTACACCGCTACCAGGAAAACCGATTTGACGGTACGGGTACCTTCGTGAACAATGGGTGTAATACTTATACCTATACCAGTTTCATGGGTTTCACCGGGCTGACTTACGATGTGTATCCGGGTGAAGTGCGCCCGCATCACTATATAGACAGTATCGTGGTAAATGTACTTTCCCTGGACAACTTCACGGGGGTGTACAGCTTAACCTCAAGTGGAATCACCGCAGATGGCTATACTGCGGGTGGCGGCATTGTCACCAACCTGGCGCCTTTTGTTACCCTGAGCAACGGGGGCAAAAAGGCAAAGATTGTAAACGATGGTTCCTGGCCCCTCGGCGAAATACCGGGCGGAATCAATAACGGTTATATCCTCCGTTTCAATCTCATCAATGGTTGTGAATCGGTCAGCGGCCAGGAGGTGCAAGTGACGTATTATTTGAAGAAAAACGCCTACGCACATGTTGCTGCAGTAAAAACGCCAGTTACCAGTTTAGCCAGCAGGACTGTTCAAAATACCATGCCCAGCATCACCCTGACGAACCAGACCGGTACCGTACAGGCCGTGGCACCCGAGCACAGTTGGACGGTTCGTATGTTCAACCCGACAATTTATACTGCCGCCAATACCTGGTTGAATATCCCGACGAACGCTGATATCAGCGTAGTGCGTGTGGTGGATGTAGCCACCAATACCACGCTTACTCCAATCGCTTATGCGGGTGGTACCTGGTATCAGGCCAGTGCGACAGGCCTGGCTGGTGGCACGAACCGGGATTATCGCATCGACTTCACTTATACCAATTGTAGCGGAGCTTCTCTGGCAGTGAATGCTGGCTGGAACTGTGCAGGCTTCCCTACCGATCCAAGTACCTATCCTTGCCCACAGGCGACGGTTAGTCTGCCCTACACAACTTTGGGCAGCGAGGTGCAGTTGTCGCTGGATGTTCAACCGGCCGGCCCTGTTACGCCTTGTGTACCGATACATTACGAATTAACCCTGAACTCAGCCCAGGCGGCCAACCTGGTCGATGTGGTCTTCGGCATGAACCTGCCTACTGGTCTGACCATGGTGCCGGGCAGTTTTCAGGCGCGCTACATAAATGACGGCACAGGCACCTGGTCGTCGATTGCCAATACGGGTACGGCTGCAAGTCCTTTATTTGATTTAACTACCCATCCGAATTATCCTGTACTTGGTATCCCGGGTACGGTATCTTCCGGCCTGGTTCCGCCCCGTCAGATACGGGTGCGATTTGATGTGCAAAACGACTGCAACTTTTCACCCGGCTCTTTGATCGACTTCCTGGTGAATGCCAACCGCCCTTGCGGCTCCCCTGCTATAGGTAACGGCATTAAGGTCACTTCAAATGCTATTAATCTATCTGGGGTGACTTTACCCTACGTGACCTCAATCGGACACATGACCGTCAATACTATAACGAGCTGCGATGATGTCCAAATGGTTAATGTTACTACAACCATTGTGGGGGGAACGACTCAATTAGGCGATAAAGTAATCGTACGTTTTCCCGTTGGTACAAGATATGCTTCCGGTTCTTATGTTTGTAGTGGGCCTAATTGCCCCGTTTTTTCATCCTATAACGCTACTACTCGTGAGTTGACATTGGATATTCCAGCAGGTATAACAGCTGGTGGAGCCTTTACTTACAATTTTGGAGTGCAAGGATCGGCTGGTTTTGGTGGATGTAGTGCCAACGAAATTCTGCGGATCATTACTACAACAACCGTCGCGGGCTACACCTGTGGTTTGCAGAGCTGTGGTCCAATTATCGCAAATACAGGTTTTGTTGATATCAACATTGCAATCGAAAAACCAGTATTCGCCATTAACAGTTTTACGGCTACAGCAAACATCCCAACAAGTGCGGGACTGTATACCTATAACGCACAACTTAATGTATCCAACACATCGGCTATTGCCAATGCAGCAGCGGGTACTGTTTTAGAGTTTTTCTGCCTCAATGGCTCAGGGAACCTTACGGGCACACCAATCGGTACCGCAGTTTTACCCGCTATCAATGCTGGCGCCAATACTTCTGTGACAGCTTCATTTACCGGAACATGTTCCTTGGCAAACGGGATCGGCGCAGTCATTCAGGATGTGACCGATCCGGCAGCTCCAGCGCCAGGTACGGCTAATACAGAGCAATGCCTCTGCGCCGAAACTGCTAAAGTAAAGGCAACTACCCTTGTCTGCTATGACATAGCTACTACTGCTGCGCTGCAGGTGATTTGTGAAGGTGGAAGCCTTAACAACATTGTATTCCAAACTCAGAATGCGACCACTGCTGGAATCAAATTTGTATACTTTACTGGTTCTGCTCCAATTGATCCTTACACTGGAGGCACTAGCATTGGTACTGCTACCGGAAATGGAAGCAGTGAGACATTGGCGGCTTCAATGCTTCCGGTGACTCCAGGTGACTACTACATTTACGCAATCCAAACGCCTGTTCCGAGTGATCCAAATTGCCGACCAAGTGCTTTAGCACGCGTGACCATTAGTGCTCCCCCAACAGTGAGCACCGTCAATGCTTGTTTGAGTGGCGGTACAGTCACTTTTACCCAAACAGGCGGAGCTCCAGGTGGCAACTGGTCTGTAAGTGGAGGTGGTACAATTGTTGGATCTACAGGTGTATTTACGCCTAATACAGCTGGATGTTTTACGGCTACTTACAATACGCCAACAGGCAATTGTACGGATGATGAATCATTTGTAGTCTTCCCTGCGTTGAGTAGCATCACGGTAGCCAATACCTGTGCATCGGCGCTGACAGTACCAGCTTTGACGGCGGTAGCAGGCTTTACTGCCGAATACAGCTTTGATGGCGGCAGCACCTGGAGCACAAGCAATACGAGTACAAGTACGACACCGGGTTGTTACAACATCCAAGCCCGTTACAAGTTAACGGCAGCCTGTGGTGGCATTGCCGCGAATACGGTATCCGCCAACGCGGCTTGCGATCCAGTAAGCACCAATGCGGTGATCTTCCCTGCGCTGAGCAGCATCACGGTAGCGAACACCTGTGCATCGGCACTGACAGTACCAGCTTTGGCGGCGGCAACTGGCTTTACCGCCGAATACAGCTTTGATGGTGGCACTACCTGGAGTACGAGCAATACAAGTACAAGCACCACTCCGGGCTGTTACAACATCCAAGCACGTTACAAGTTAACGGCCGCCTGTGGTGGCACTGCGGCCAATACGGTATCAGCGGCAGCGGCTTGCGATCCAGT
>JAIYAV010000402.1 GCA_027488855.1 Saprospiraceae bacterium | reverse complement strand
GAGTTTTGGGCTAAAGCCCATTCAAGGTTTGACCTTCGAACCACCAGCTAAAGCTGGAGGCAATTCATGGAGGTCTAGCCTAAAAGTTAAGATCGGTTATTTCAAAAAACTTCATAAGCCAGGGGCAATTGATGTCCTCCGAGCAAAATATCCGGTAGTGAGCCTGCCGATTCATACCTCAGCTGAATCACGCCGGGCACTCCATAAAACCAATAGCCATAACAATCCAGCCAACAGCCCCAGACACAAGAGATTTCCGCCTACCTGCGCTTTTAATGGTGGGGCTTTAAACGTAGGCAAGCGTTCAAAATCAGCTTTTTTGAAAGATTTACCCGCCAGACCAAGCTGATTGACCAATTCCCGGTTTTGCTTCAAAGTCTCCTTGGTCGCGTTTTGCCAATCAATAAAATTGCTCAGTTCGGTGCCTGCGCTGGTGGTCAGGATGGTATTGAACGCATAGGCCGGATTGAGGTATTTGAGGCGGTTTTCCAGGCCCAGGCGCTGGGTTCCGGTTCGCATCAGCGGTGCGCCCAGTTGTTCGACTTTGGCTATGCTGTTCTCGTTGTACATAAAGACTTTAATCGCCTGGGTATCGCGGATGGGCTGAGGCAATTTGGAGTAGAGATCGGGGCGTGTTTTTTGAAAATCGGCTAAAATTGCGGCTACTGGTCGATCCCATTCCTGAGAACCAATGTCTCTGGCGCTGGCCATAAATTCGCTGCGGGGCAGTACTGGATAAGTTCGGTCCACCCAGAAGTTGATCAAGGCAGGTAAAAGGATCAACAAAACAATCCAAAAACCAGCCAAAACCGTGGCATTAAAAGCAGAACTACGCCTCCAGGTATTGACCCAGGCAACCAGTCCAGCCCACAACAAGAGCCAGGCACCGCAGCCCAGCACCCAGGCAGGCCAATGTGCCCAGTCGGCTCCGACCACAGCAAACCCAATGCTACAAATCAGGGTAGACAGCACCCAAAGCAAGGCAAATTGCAAGGCAATGCGGGTGAGCAAGAGCTGATTCGGCGTAACGCCTTGTACTTTCAATAAGGATAAAATCCCCTCCTCCCGATCCTGGCTCAAGGCATTGAACCCGAGTACGATGACCAGCAAAGGAAGTAGGTAAACCAGGACAAAACTGAGGTCAAAATTCCCGGCCAAAAGCTGCCCGGGGTTGTTGATTTCCTCCAATTCCGGCAAATTGACATTGCGATACAATTGAATGCGTTGATAGGGTGTTTGTTGATCGCGTTGCCCCACGGCCAATGCACTCAATGAACTGGGTAACCAGGTGGAATATCGGCGGTACCACCAATCAGCCATGATGGGGTCTCCGTAATCTTTCAGCCGCGCTGGAGCTTGATCCCCCAGTTGGGTCAAAGTATCGTATTTGGGTGCCAACTCGGCATAGGTCTCCGCTTCGGCCTGCTGCACTTCATCGATTTGTGCGCGGTAATGCTGGTAATTGAGCCAGCCGTAAGCAATGGCGTAGCCGCCACCAAGCAGCACAAACAGGAGCAAAGCCCAGCCTACCCGCTTGCGGAGCAATTGTTTTAATTCGTATTGAAGGATGGTCGTAATCATGTGCATGAGGGTTAGAGCAGACGCTCGGCTTTCCACCAAGGCATCCACAACAAGAGGATCAACAATAAAGCCCAGGCGGCAATGGCCACCAATTCCAGCGTTCGGTGCTGTAAAGACCAAGCCATGGCTGGCGCCTGGTAATTGAAGTCTTTCAATTCAGAAAACCAGGCTTCGGGTACTTTCCAGTCCCAATCCCCCGTCTTGGAGCCACCGTAGGCCATTTTTTCATTCAGGGTGCGGATGAGGGTGCGGCGGTACATTTCCGCAGCTTTTTGGAAGTGCAAGTGCTGGTACAAATCAGCATTGGCGAGGCTAAGGCTGAGGTTGCGCAAGGCTTGAAAGGGGTTGATAAAGCTGCTCCATGCCGTATACTGGGCCTGCTGGCGCAAATCGCGGTTCAAGAGGCCAAAGTGTTTGTCCCACACCGCATTGCCATAGTATTCATCTTCCTGCATCAACAATCCGTCGTAGTTGATGGGCAACTTGGCGGGGTCATCTACGCCGTATTTGGCCAATATTTTGCGTTCAAATCGTTTGCTGCGTTCATCCTCTGGATCGTGACCATTCAAGCCCTTGTCCCGCTCTTCGTGCATTTGTTCATTGAATTGCATCACCCCCAACAGCGGTTTTTGCTGTTCAGCCGAAGCGGCTACCACTTTTGGCAAAATGACCGTACTCAAGACCCAAATGCTGAGTAAGCTGAGCAAACTCAGCGCAGGTTGGCGGATTGCGGCAGCCAACTGTACCGCCATTGCACTGATCAGAAAATAGTACAAAGCGTAAAGCGAAGTCAGGCCCAGCAGGCGCAACCATACATCGGTACCCTGGCTGAGTTGTGGCTGGCTCAAGACAAGGACTCCGCTCAACAACAAAACCAGCAGCAATAAGGCCAAGGCCATGCTCCAAACTGCGAGTATCTTGCCCCACAGTAAGCTGCGTGGTGCGGTACCTTGTGCCAACATCAGGCGCAGTGCACCACTGCCGCGTTCGCGTTGGAAGCTGTTGAAGGCCACAAAAATGAGCAACAATGGAAGCAGTACCTGTAAAATCAGGCCAGCATGCAGGTCGCCAAAACGGCTAAGGCTACTTTGTTCGGAAGCTGCGGCAAAGGCCAGGCCGTGTTGGACGTGCCCCTCCAGGCGTAGCGATACTCCGGCAAATTTGTCGATCCCCGGATCCAGAAAATGCAAAATGGACACGGGTTTGTATACGTAGGTGCCATAGTGCGCGGATGAATGGGGGTTTTGATCGCCCTGGCTTTCCCACTTCTGGCGCATCAATTGAGCCGCCTCTTCTCTTTCGTGGTGGATGCGTTGGAAATTTTGCCAACCGCTAAAGGTGGCAAACAACAAAAGCCCACCAATGATTAACCAAAGAACCGAGAGTTGTCGTTCACGCCAGGCGATGCGCCACTCGTTTTGGATGATTTGAGTCAACATAGTTTAACTGTTTAGGGATCAAACCGTTTCCAAATATATTTTTTCCAGTTCCGTAGCTGAGAACTCGGTAGCGGCATGAGTAGCCACCAGTTGGCCTTCGCGCATGATGCCTACGCGGGTGGCAACGTCTTTGGCGCGGAAGATGTCGTGGGTGGCCATGAGGATTGCCACGCCTTCCTGAGCCAAGGTTTTGAGCAAAAGGGAAAAGTCGTTGCTGGCCTTGGGATCGAGGCCGCTGGTGGGTTCGTCCAGGAACAAGGCTTTGGCCTGTTTGGCAGTAGCAATGGCAATACCCACTTTTTGGCGCATGCCCTTGGAATAAGTGCCTACGTAGCGATTGATGCTGTCGCCTGGCAAACCCGCTTTGAGCAAGAATTCCTGCAATTGGGGTTTGGAGTAGCGGAACCCGGCCAAACGGCTGAAGTAGTCGAGGTTTTCCAGGCCGCTGAGTTTGGGATACAACATGACCACTTCGGGCAAGTAGGCCAGGTGTCGTTTGCTGCCTTGTGGGTTTTCGGCCACATCGATGCCATTGATCTCCGCCTTACCCGCACTGGGCGCTGTGAATCCAAGGAAACAATTGATGGTGGTGGTTTTTCCTGCGCCGTTTTGTCCCAGGAGGCAGAAGATCTCGCCGGGAGCTATGTTGAGGTTCAAATTGTTGAGGGCGTGGTGTTCGCCATAGTTTTTG
>JAIYAV010000067.1 GCA_027488855.1 Saprospiraceae bacterium | reverse complement strand
TTCTACAAATGTGTGACCTCTCCGAGGTCATCAGATCGACTTCGTAGAAGTCGTACATTTGTAGAAATGTTGCAAATGAGTTTTTTACGACTTCGTAGAAGTCGCACATTATTGATTCTCAATGCAATTAATTCAAAATTTACGTTAAAGAACCAATTTTTACTCCACGGTTGCGCTCCAAATCAGGCTCACTGTTTTCGTACAACACCAGGGGGTCGAGATCAAAGGGGACTTCAAAAACCATCCCGTTGCTCAATTCAATTTTGTCAAGCACTGCTTCCCAACGCAAGGTACCTTCATACAAACTTACACTTTGAAACACCGCTTCATCCAACAAGCGCCGCCGCAATGGATCAGCAGCAAAATGATGTTTGTCGAAAAATTGCTCAAAATCAATTACCCGATACTCCCCATTGCTGAAAGCCGCATAGACCTTCCAGCCCTGGATCGCATTGAGCTTGATGATGCGTGGTATTTTAGTTGTTTTGCTCATGATGTTACGACTTTATTTAAAAACGCCACCACCGCAACACCGATACCCGGGTTTATTTCCAAATCCGGGTAATGGGATACGAATCAAAAGCCTCATCGCTACTAATGATGGATTGGGTATCTATGAGCACCTTCATTACATGTAGTCCTTGAAATCTTCTAATGGCTCATTAAAATCTTCCGTCATGGTAAACGATGCCTTGCTAAATCCAGCAGATCGACTTTTTGCGGCCTCCAACGGCTGTAATACGAGGACTATTTCGTAATTTCCTTCAGGCACATCAGATAACGATATGCTTGGATTAATTCCCTCGATGTATACTTCCTTGGTAATTGTAATCATGAGCGCTTCAATTTGATCAATGAACAAGAATAAACTTTTTTGCAGATCAAATCAATACAAAAGCTAATTCTGAACAAGATTTAATTGATCACAGCAAAACTGAAATGCCTACCAAAGTCTTGTCAGTGCCTAAGATAAAAAAAACCGATATAGCCTAACTCCCTACCTACCACTTCGTGGGCGCTCGTCGGTCCCTTATTGCTCGCTGCGCGAGCGGGCTCGACGGTCGCAGGCTTTAGAGCCTACCTTTGGTCGAGCAGGGGTAAAATATTCAAGGTGACGTAGGCTCTAAGATCTGCGACCGTCGAGCTTGCTGCCGAAGGCAGCGTCAAAAGACCGACGAGCGCCCACGTAGTGGCTCGTAAGATGTTCGACTTAGCGCGAAAATAAAAAAAACCGATATAGCTTGACACCTTACCTGCCACTTCGTAGTGGCTCTTAAGATCTTCGACTTAGCGCGAGAGTAAAAAACCCGCTATAGCTTAACTCCCTACCAGCCACTTCGTGGTGCGCTCGTCGGTCCCTTATTGCTCGCTGCGCGAGCGGGCTCGACGGTCGCAGGCTCTAGAGCCTACCTTCGATTGAACATTTTAGGCAGCTTGGTACTTTTCACTCTTCACTTTTCACTTTTCACTTTTCACTTTTCACTTCCCCATACACCTCCCCATACGCCCGCGCCACTGCTTCCGGCCGAAAACGGAGGATGTTTTTAAAACCCGCCGCCAACAATTGCTCCCGGTAGGCCGCATCTTCCATCACGCGCAATACCCCAGCCCGGATGGACTCCACCGAGTAGGGATCCACCAAGCAAGCTGAATCGCCGGCTACTTCTGCCATCGACGACAAATTGGAAGTCACCACCGGGCGACCCACCGTTTGGGCCTCCAGGATGGGCATGCCGAAACCCTCCAGGGTGGAAGCAAAAAGCAGGAGGTCGCAGTCGTGGTAGGCAGCTTGGACTTGGGCATCAGTGAGGTCCCACTCATTGTGGTAGTCGATGGCTGAATGCTGTAAATGGGATTGGACTTCGGCGGATATTTTGCCAATGATGTGCAAAGTACAGTCGATGCCCGCCAGTGCCTCGATGTGCCGCAACAGGTTTTTATTCGGCGCCGTGCCAATGTGCAAAATGCGCGGTTTTTGATCTGGAAAGGGCTTGGGCTGAGGTGTAAAATGGGTTTTGATGATGGTGGGAATCACCCGGATTTTGGCTGGATCACAGCCCGTAAAGTGGATCAACTCGGCCTTGGTCGCTTCCGAAATGGCGGTGACGACCTGCGCGTGGGCGACGGGTAATTTGAGCCAAAACAACCACAAAAAATAACGCGACAGTGGGTTGCGGCGGCGCATAAACCCACAATCGTGGACGGTAAGAATGCTGCCCCGCTTGGGAAAACCCAGAATGGCAAAATGAATGTCGCCCGTAAGGTGATTGATTTCCCGTTGGGCCCGGGCTGCCGCCAGCGTGATTTGTATGCGCGGCCACACGCGATTGCTATAGGTAGGTGCTTGCACTACCGTAGGCGTATACCCCATCTCCGCTTTGAACACCTTCAACATCGTATCGAAAGAGGCTTCGATGCTAAAATTGCTCCCTGGACGGGATTTTCGAAAAAATAGGCATACATCAGGATAATCCATCTGAATAAGTATTCGTGCTTTGGGAAAAACTTGGCCCCAATGGAAAATCAATGCCATCCATTGGCCAGGTCGGGCAAAGTGACTTTTTATTGTGCCACACGATGCGGGCTGATCAGGCAAAATTTTGCCTGGTACATTGAGCTAGAACGACAGGTAATTTTAAAGAAAACTTCAAAGGGGCATTAATCGCCATTGAAAGTATATCATTTTTTCTAATAAAGGAAGAACTTGGGCAGGTATTTCGTTCAGTGGTGAAGATTTGTCGCCGAATGGCCATTGGAAAGGGCTAGAAGGGGTTGGCAGGAGTACGAACCATTTGCCTAAAATAAAAAACCCGGATATAGCTTGACACCCTACCTGCCACTTCTTGGGCACTCGTCGATCCCTTGCACACGCTTGGGTCGCAGGTGCCTAGATTCTCTACCTTTGGTCGAGCGGGGTCGATTAATCCTGGTCTTTTGCGCAAGGGGAGCCCCGCTAGGTAGGGTGTCCAGAACAGGAAACCTCACCATCAGTTTTTGAATAATTTTCTTTTTTTAAAAACTTGATTTTCAACTAAATGATCACGGTTCCATGTTTTTAAATCTGACAGAAGTAC
>JAIYAV010000311.1 GCA_027488855.1 Saprospiraceae bacterium | reverse complement strand
GGCCGCACCCAGGGCCTGATAGCGGATGAAGCGGGTTTCGATTTCTTCCACACTCAGGGGCATGGGGTTGTTTTGATTGTATTGAAAATGTGCCAGGGCATCGTAGCGGTAAAAGAGGTCGTTGGAGCTGGAGGTGGTTTGCACGTTGAGGCGCAGCAAGTCGCCGAGTTTGAAATGCCAGGCGAGGTGTTTGGCGAGCTCGGTTTTGCCGGTACCGGGTTCACCGGTGAGCAGTAGGGGAAGGCCGAGGCTGAGGGCGACGTTGACGGCGTCCACGAGTTCGGGTTGAGGCTCGTACAAGGCGGGGTCGTTGAGCCGTTCATTGGGCTCGAAGTCGAGGAGTGGTTGGGGTTGGGATGGGTTGTAGTGGTGGATCATGTTGTGCTTTTTTTCCCACGACCAAAATCATGGGGTGTTCTCTCCCACGACTGAAGTCGTGGGCTGATTTTTGGGTGCCTCCCACGACTAAAGTCATGGGTTGGCTAGGGTTTAGCGATGGAACTTGTAGACGCGTTCCTGAAAGTCTTCAATGTGTTCCATGTTGAGGAGTTTGTCTTCACTCTGGAAGCGTTCACTTTCTTCGGGGCTGAGTCCGGCGGCGATGGTTTCGATGATGTGGTCTTTTTGGATTTGGGGAATATTGCCCAGTTTTTCCAGCCAGTCTTCCAAATCATCGGCAGGAACAGGTGGCAATTTGGAAACCAGGGTGGCGTGTTCATTATTTTGTGCGACCAATGCCTGGACACTTTCCAGTGCTTCGAGGTCGTCCGGGCGAATTTTTTCTTTGAAGGCATTTTTTAATGAAATGACAAAAAAGAACAAAAATTTTGGTGCTCGCCCTTCAATGGTACTGAAACAATCCATCAACCATTGTAAGTATTCTTCAAGCTGATACGTGTAGAAGTCTTTTGCGGTGACACTTAAAGCGGTGATGATGTAATCGACTTTCAAGTTGGTCAATCCGGTATTGAGGTAGGTTTCAAAGTCAGTATTTCCCAGGTTAAAGCGCCTGGCAAAATATTTTTTAAACGCTTCCTTGGAGTCTTGAAGGTCAAGCTCAAATGGGAGTGGGTCGATCAGCACTCGTTCATTGCCAGCACTGCGTGGGTAATGAATGGTATTCCGATGGTCTTCTTCCATTTTACCCATGATCTCATAAATGACGCGCTCGGTGAAGCCTTCTGGTTCCTGAGTAGGGCAAGCAAGGATATAATAAAACTGGAAACCCTGTTCTTTTTCTTTCCATTTTCGGTAACTCTTGTTGAAGTCCAAAAATGCTTTGCTTCGATTGCAATTGACCAGATAAAGTGGCGTAAGCAGCACCTTTACATCGAGCTGTTGGGCGAGTACGTCCAGTGGGTGCTGGTGATTGGATGCTTCCGTAGAAATGTCTTCCTGCTGTAGATTTTTAATCAATTCAATCAAGCCATTGCTGATCTGATTGAAACTCAATTGGGCATTTTCTTGGGAAATGATGCCTTTCCCTACGGCATCGCGGTAAGTGGAACAGTATCGACTGCTCAATTGCAAAAACGTTTGATAGGCATCCGAACGAGGATTTAGACGAGTATCCATATCTTTAAAAAGGCGCTCAAATTTGCTATCGGCAATCAGTTTATTCCAGGCTTTTTGTAATTGATCCAATGTGTATGTCATCAGGTTTTAGTTTACCTGCGGCTAAACTATTAAATTTATTGAAGGATTAGAAATGAAGTTTAAATTTTGTCTCCGAATTGAGCACTCAAGTAAATTACCCTTTTACCGCAGCCACTCCCCCACCACAATTCCCAGCACCTCAAACACCAGCCGAATCAGCCCCGGAATCAAAAACAAGCCAATCCAATACCCCCAGCGGTACCAGCTCGTAACCAAAGGTGCATAATACTCTCGCCCGGTAAACAGGCCAATGAATCCATTTTGCACGGCAAAAAAACCGTGTTTGATACCCGGCCAAAAGCCATAGGTGGTGGCCGGATCGATCCAGGCGGTATAGGCCGCGAGGATGAACATAATGAAGACCAGGACGAACAAAAATAGGAAGTACAAACGTTGGGCAGGTGTAAACATGGTCGATTGATTTTGGGACAAAGTTCTGGAAATGGTAGCAGGATTTGCTCACGCAAATGGGTGATTTTATCACTAGTACAGGGAACTTACAGCCCCCTGAAGTGACTCTTAGGTGCCTTAAGTTTCTAAGGTGGTGAAAAGAAACAACCTGCGCAGCAGGGAATTATTTTACCACTTAAGAAACCTAAGGAACGGGTTCAGAATAAAGTAACAATTTGACTGGACTCTTTTTTGATTTTGCTGCGTTGCTCCTCAGTTGTATAGTTCACTATGCGCCTTCCTCGCGCCTTGCCAAATCAAAAAATAGCCGACTCAATTTTGTTACTTTATTCTCAACCCGTTCCTAAGGCACCTAAGAATCACCTCAGGATACTACTCATTCAAAACCTCCCAAATCCATACCCCTTCCCCTTCAACTCCGCTATCAACTGGGGCAGCCGCCGATAAAACTTATCCTTCCGCGCCGGATCCGTCCCCAGGTGGATCAGCACAATAGCCCCATTGAGGTGAGTAGGATTTTTTTGTTCAAAATCCAACAAACGTTCATACAATTGTGCACTGCTGCGGTAATTGCTCATGCTGGGTGTGGTGTAATCCGCGTTGGTACCCGTGCCGGGGCTGAAGTTGATCAGTTGTAGCCCCTGCTGCTGGCTCCAGCGTGTAATCTGCTCATTGTACCACTCATAGGGCGGCATAAAATGGGTGATGGCCGCCTTGGGCGCAAAGGTTTTTAACACCTGCAAATTGGCCTGTAAATCCTGTTCAAATTGTGAACGGCTCAGCAGCAGCGAATCCCTTTTCCCCCAATCACAATACAACAAGTGTTTGTCCGAATGTGGACCCAGATAATGCCCATCTTGGACCATTTGTTGAATGCTGCTTTTGAACTGTGGCGTCCGCAAAAAATCGCCGGTCAAAAAGAACGAAGCTTTGATTCCCTGTTTTTTCAAAGTCTTCAAAATGAATTTGCTGCCTTCGCCGAACTCGTGGCCAGTAAAAGTCAAATAAACAGTAGGTTCCTGCGGATTCATCCCTTGAATGCCGCCGTACACATCCTTTTGTAATTGATCCGCCGCCGCTTTGCCCTCCTTTTCATACGCTGACAGGATGTAGCTCAGGCTCGCAGTGCCATCCATGGTGGGTTCATTACTGGAGTAGTCGCCATTGTCGTCGTGGTACACCACCAGTTTGGATTGGAACTCGGCGTATTCATCCGCTTCGTGCATGGTGATGCCGATCAGGCGGCCAAAAATGCTGCCGTAAATGGGCCCATCCACCAAGCCGCCATCGATGGGATAATTGTAGAGGTTGGTAAAAGCGGAGTGTGGATCTACCGGGGTATCGCCATCTGCGGGCAGGCCATAAATCATACTGGTACCCCAGGGATTGCAGCCAAACAGCCAGTCGCGCATGGCGGCTTCCAGTTCCTGGTATTGGTCGTCTTTGCTCAGTTGGCGGTACAGGTGCAATTGGGTCAAAATGCCTACTGTGAGGTTATTCGAGCACCAGATGAAAGGCACACCGTTGAGGAAGGGATTGTTTTGCCCCCGGGTCTTTACTTTTTCAATGCCCGCCTGGAGGTATTGGCGAAAAGGAGTGCCTACTCCCCCACCCTGTTGGGCCAAAAGGTAATGCCCCAAATTCACGAAGGGATACCATTGGTAATGCCGGGCCGTGTCGGCACCCATCCAGGGAGTGGTCGGTTCGGCTTGGGCGTATTCACAGGCTTGCTGGAGGAGCTCGCTGCGTTGGGGGGCTACTTGTAGGAGCTGTGCGGCTGCCAGTTCCATGTCATCCACGTAATTGTCTTCTTCGTAAAAATAGGGCGCACGGCAAGGGGCGGTTTGGCATACGCCGGGGAATTTGCGGCCAAAGGCATAGGCATCCCAGGCTTTGGGCAACAATTTTTGGGCGTATTCCGGGTAAAAGGGTGCCAGGATACGGCTGCCCAGGGCAAAGGTCGAGGCATATTTCCCTGCCGTAGAAGCTACACCCTTGGTGCGGTTTTGGTAACGCAACAAACCTTGTGGCTGCCCCGTGATGAAGTAAACCGGACGGCGGAAGCCTTGTTTGGGGTCGTACACCACCGAATCCAGGTTGGGCAGGCGCAGTTTGAGGTGAT
>JAIYAV010000085.1 GCA_027488855.1 Saprospiraceae bacterium | reverse complement strand
TGCCCTTTGTGCTGCCTTTGTGTCCTTTGTGCTAATTCTTTATTTGATCCTATTTTAAAGATTTGGGTAGCGTCCTCACATCACTTCGAGTACCACCTCTACCCTTCTATTCTTCGCTTTATTCCCATCAGAGTCGTTTGCCACAGCGGGCACAGACTCTCCTTTTGCCGCGATTTTGGCCGTGATGCCCTGGCTCGCAAAAAAATCTGCCACTGCCTTGGCCCGGCGTTCCGACAATTTTTGATTGTAGTCAGAAGAACCCGCGTCGTCGGTATGGCCAATGATGGTCAACGTGTAGCTACCCGCCTTTTTGGCTGCATCGGCAATCGCCAATAAATCCGTGCGGCTGCTTTCATTGATGACGGCCTGATCAAAAGCAAAGAGGATGATGGAAGACATGGGTTGAGTTGGCGTCTTCACAACTACTACTGGCTTAGGTTTTTCTACGACTGGTTCATTGGTAGCAGCAGGATCCACCTCAAAGGAAATGTCCAAAATTTCTGGTGTATTTTCATCAATGATCACCTTTTTTTCGATCGACGGATAACCCTCTGCGAAGTTCACGCGCAGGGTGTATTCGCCCGGATATCGGGGCAAAGACATGGAGTATTCCCCACTCAGGCCATTGCTGCGGGCTTTGGTCAAGATGTCATCCGTTTCATCGAAGCGGAAAAATAGGTTGGATTCGAGGGCACCTTTGCCTTTTTCACGTACGGTTCCATTGATGATGACGACGGCTTCGGGTTTGATCCGGGCATCTACATTGGTGCCCAGATTGGAGTAATAAATGTCGCCTTCCCGCACAAAATAAACATCATTGCGGGGAGCATCGAGCACGAATCCATAGTCCTCATTGGCCGTATTGAAAGGTTTTCCAATGTTGATCAACTCTCCGGTGGTCGCACCGCCTTCGAGGGTAGTTTTAAAAATATCCAGTTTGCCAAAACCGCCCCAGCCATCGGAGGCGAAATAGAGGGTTTTGCTGTCCGCACCAATGAATACCGAACGTTCATCCCCGCGTGTGGATACATCCAAGCGTTCGGGCACACTCCAGGTGCCTTCCTCGTTTTTCCAACTGACAAACAAATCCATCGGCCCATCGTACACCCGGCCACAGGCAATCACCATCACGCGGCCATTTGGGGAAATGGACATTCCATCGGTGGCCGTAAATCCGGTGCCACGAAAAAAGCGGGTAATCCCGGTGCCCAAGCCACGCGGGTTTTCCCAAAGTTCACCCCGAAGTTCTGCCCGGTAGTAAGGTCCTCCCGTACTTGCCCAATCGTTGCGCCAGCTTTGGAAATACACCGTTTGGCCATCCGCAGAGATGTTGGGTTCATCTTCCCCATTGTACGTATTGATGGGGGCTTGTAAACATAGCGGGGCAGCCCATTGGTCGTTCTTTTTTTCGGCGTACCAAATGTCGCCATCATACTCGGGGCGGCCTTTGTAGCTGGTAGAGGATTGCGACCAGGTTTGTTGGCCACGACCACTCATGAAGTACAAAAAGCGGCCATTGGGGGTGATGGACAGGTTGATGTCGCGTTGGGGTGAATTGAGCGCGCTCAGGGCAGTGGGTTTGACTGGCCAATCGGGTAAAGTGATGGCTTTTTTGGTGTCTTGTGCCCAAATCTGAATGGAGCATAAAAGAAGGAGGGTAAAGTAAAGGATGCGCATGTGTTGTAGTTGAGGGTTGTAACACGGAGTTTGTGTATAATTGCTAAGGTGTTCTAAGGTGCCTAAGGTGGTTCAAAACACGTTTTATTTGAACCACCTTAGGCACCTTAGAACACCTTAGCAAGATAAAATTAAAGATAAAGACTCAGTTTTTCTTCACTCCGGTTGTATCCGCAGCCGGCTTTTTCTTTTTGAATGGATTGAATTTCTCCAATTCATTTTTCACTTTGTCCACCTCTTCTTTGGTTTTGCCCTTGTCGATCACCTGGCCCAGTTTTTCCTGAGCTTTTTTGCCCAAAGTATCGGTCAGTTTGCCCCCCAATTCTTTGCCGATTTTTTCACGGGCTTTGGCTTCCAGTTCCGCTCTTTTCTTGTCAATTTCTCGCTGTGCAGCGTTGCGCAGGGAGTCGGCTGCTTTGCCGGCCATGTCTTTCGCTTTAGCTTCGGCTTCGGCCAGCTTCTTTTTGCCTTCCTCTTCCAGCTTTTTCTTTTGCGCGTCAAGTTCCTGGTCTACGGCGTTTTTCACTGCATCGGTCGCTACGGTTTTACCATCTCCGGCTAGGAGGTTGAACTGCGTTTTGGGGTTGGTCACATTTCCGGTGAGATTGACCAGTACGTTGACAAATTCAGATTCTTGCATTTGTACCCCGATTTTGGAAGCTTGTTGCTTCAACTGTTTCCAGCCCGCAGCGGCCAGTTTGCCAGCCGGGTTTTGATCCAAGTATTTCTTGGGTATTTTGAGTTTAACGGTATAATCGATGTCCTGGTTGATGGTATGGCGCCCGGCGATGGTCATTTGGATGTCTTTCACTTTGACGTCAAAAGCACTAACATCGATCCCACCTTCGCGAATAGCCACCCAGTTTTTGGTATTCAGAAACAGGTCTTTTTTGATTTCGGCAATGTCGAGAGCTTGGCCGATGGCATCGAGGGGTTTAAATCCTTTCACTACGCCGTTGACGGTTTCCAAAAAGCCCTTGGCATCTACGGTGCTGAGGTCGGGCATCATGTTGTCTTTCAAGTTGCCCTTCAACACCAAACTGGTATTGAACACGCCGTTGATGTAGGCACCAATTGGTGCCAGGATGCGGAAGGAGTTGAAGGTCTTGAAGGTTTTTTGGAAATCCATTTTGGACATGTCCAAACGCATGTTGTACAATGGATTTTTTTCACTTTTGGTGTCGTACAAACCCGAAAAACCAATGGTTCCGCCCAGCGTATTGGCGTTTACATCATGCAATTCCACCGCTTTATCGGCTACTTCCAAATGGCCCTTGATGTTGTTGAGGGTCATGTTGGTGTACTGAACCTGGCCAGCAGTGGCATTGATGTTGACATTGATGTTGTCGGGCACCAGGATGACGCCGTATTCTTCAGCCGGAGCATCGGCTACTGGAGCGCTAGAGGGGGTTCCGGTGAATTCCGTCATGAATTGATTCAAATCCAGTTTATTGGAGTTGAGGTTGATATCACCGCCCAGGGTGCCCCCTTTGAAGAGGTAATCAAACACATTGGTGATGGTGCCATTGACCGCGATGTCACTGTCCTGGATTTGGGTGGCCGCCGAGCTGATGTTCATGCGGTTGGGGCTGATTTGGCCCTTGGCTACACTGTTGAGCAAAGTATATTTGTCGTACACCAGTTTGTCCACCTGAGCGTCGATGCCAAAATCGAAACGGTCAAAAATTTCGGTGGACGCAGCAGTTGTACCCGGGCCTGAAAGCGCGGCTGCGGTGACGGTGCTGCTGCTTTCTTCGGCTGGCATCCATTCATTGGCGTCAAAATAGTGCGAGCGGGCGGTTAGATTGCCCGTCATGGTTTTGCTGGGTGAGAAATAGGCCAGGATGTTGTTGATGCGGCCACTGGCCTGGATGTCACTTTTACCCAACTTGCCTACAAAACGGCTCAAATCCACAAACTGCGGGCTGAAACTCATTTGGGCATCCTGGATGTTCACCACGGGCAAACCCGCGCCACGGTAAGCCATGCCCTCTACCCGGGCGTTGCCGCGCATGTCTACACTCTCGTATTGCTGCTTCTCAACTTGCGACTGACGGGCTCGCATGACCACATCGGCGGTGATTTTGCCCCGCAAGTCTTCCAAACCTTCCATCGGAAAGGCTTTGGACAATTCGGCCAGATTCAGAACCCCTTTGACCTTGGCATCAACATCGGGATCAGACATTGGCGTTTTGAGGATGAAGCGGGAATCAATGGGGTTACTACCGATTTTGAGCGCAAACTTGGAAAAATCGATGATCATTTGATCCATATCGCTACCAGGGCTGGCGATGCTGCCTTTGGCATTGATGTTGGCGATAGACAGGGGTAAATCGGGGTATTTCACCCGGCCATTGTCCACGCCAATGTTGATTTTGAAGGCGGGCATTTGTTCGGTCACCGCGTTGTAAGTGCCTTTCACTTCTCCGTTTAAAGCAAATTTGCCGTCGACCTTGACCTGCTCGTAGCCTTGCAAATAAGCACCAGGGATGATCGAAAACAAATTGCGGAAATCGTTTTCAGGTGCATTGAAGCTCAAATCCATCCGCACGTTGTCTGCATCCGGCAATTGTACCCAACCGTCCGCCTGCAAGCGCAAGGCATTGACCAGGAGGTCATTGTCTTTCAGTGTGTATTTGCTTTGGTTTTGATCTACCTGAAAAATGGCGTCCAGGGTCGTTTTGGCGTTGCGGAGGTAATTCATGCCTCCATAAGTGACGGTCAAGGAATCAATTGCGGTTTGGGTATCGAGGTCGTAGATCATTGCGGTGAGGTCACCTGATCCACTGTGGTTGAGTCCTTTGGCAACTACGTAGGCACCCATGCTGGCGTCGTCGTAAATGAGGCTGCCATTGTTGATGCGGTAGTCCTCCAGGTCGATTTGGAAGTCCGTGGTTTCGGTCGTGGTCGTATCATCACTGGGTTTGGCTACATCGTAGTTGGCCAAACCTTCTTTGGTAACCAATACGTGGATTTTGGGTTCATCCACCGTTATTGACTTGATCTTGATTGGGTTCATGCCATTCCAAACCGACCAAAAATCGAGAGTGAGGGTCATTCTTTTCACATCGGCCAGTTTTACACCTGCAAAGGCGTCAATGCCTTCTAATGTAAAGCTGTCCATGCTTAGTCCCAAATTAGGGAAAGTGCTCCACATACTTAGGTTCGCATCTGAAAAATCTACCTTAGCATTCAGGTTGGCGTTGATGGCTGTCTTGGCCTTAGCCAGAATTTCATCTTTAAAAAAGTAGGGGATGGCAAAAGCTGTTGCAACAAATAACAATAAAAGCACTCCGAGCGCCAACAACAGTCTTTTCAGTATTTTTTTCATTTGGTCCTTGGTTTAACATTTAGATGCAGAAAGCTCAAAAAAGTCATATCAAAAATAGGTTGAAAAGTTGAATTGTTGAAAAGAAGTTGAGAAGAAGGGCTCCCACAGCGACTTTTCAACCATTCAACTTTTCAACTTCAATCTATTTTCTCCCTCCGAACAGCCAGCCTACCGTCAGATTGAACTGCGCGGGGCTTTGGTCAAATTGGTATTTTTTGCCAAAAAAGGTGATGTGTTCGCCAAATTTGCTAAAATTCCCTTGGTACCGCAGGTCAATCATCAGGTTCCAGATGTCGAGGCCACCACCTACAGCATAACCAACTGTGAAGTCTTTGAAGTTTTGATCGTAATCATCAAAATCAAACAGGTCGGAGCTGCTATTGAGGAAAAAATTACCCTGCGGGCCACCCTGTAAGCGCAGCGGGCCGAGGCGGAAGCCCACCATCACTGGGATATCAAAATACTGGTAACTTTCTTTCAAGATATCGCCGGGAGTACCTGGTTTGCCCAAATCATCAAGGGTAAAATTGACAGAATTGGAGCGAAAATTGATTTCTGGCTGCAAAAATCCATCGCCAATTTCAGCCCGAATTAAAAATCCAAAATTGATGCCGTAGTTGGCATCCTCTAAGGCCAATTTGAGGCGGGTTACCCCACCTGCATCCAGAATGGCCAGGTTCTCCTGATTCAAGCTGGAACTCAACAGTCCTCCTTTTACACCAAAACGAATCTGACCATAGCCAATAGTAGCCAAAGTCATCGTGCACAGAAACAAAGCGTACTTCTTCATGGTTTTCAATTTTTGTCCACGGGTAGTTAATGAATATTTTGATCCCGTGCATTACAAAAGATGCAAATCTTACGCCAAACCACTATTACTTATTACTTTTACCCCACAAAAAGAGGTACAGAAAAGATGGAAATAGTGACTACAGAGTTTAAGGGGAGTTTTCCTAGTCATTCGCAATGCCCGGCAGCCGAGTTTCCGGAATTTGCGTTTATTGGTCGGTCCAACGTGGGTAAATCCTCTTTGATCAATATGTTGTGCAACAAAAAAGAATTGGCGCACACCTCCCAGAAACCGGGTAAAACCCAATTGCTGAATTATTTTCTGATCAATCAGCAATGGGCCATTGTCGATTTGCCGGGTTATGGTTATGCCAAAATTTCCAAAATCAAACGCAAGGAATGGCAAAAAATGATTCAGGATTACCTGGTGTTGCGGCCTACCTTGTGCACTGCTTTCGTGCTGATCGATTCCAATATTCCACCGCAAACAGTGGATGTTGAATTCATCAATTGGTTGGGGGAAATGCACGTGCCGTTTGTGCTTGCGTTCACCAAAACGGATCGATTGAAGCCCCAGGAGATTGAAGCAAACATCCTGGCGACGCAGACCAAACTACTGGAATACTGGAATGAGTTGCCTCAACAATTCTTCACCTCGGCCAGTAAAAACATTGGACGGGATGAAATCCTGAACTTCATTGATGGTCTGGCCGCTGAGGGGGCACTGGAGATCAAAAAGAAAAAATAATAGACTTGAGGCCATTTGATTATCAAGCAATTGGGTGATCTTAGGCATAACGACCAGCGGCAGAGCCGCCAAAACGTCTGTAGCTCAAGGAACGAAGATAGATTTCAAGGTACGTAGTACCGCAACATTTGCCTTTTGTTCCGGTGCTCTGCACCTTGAAAGCCTTCCTTGGTCTGTATGGTACAGACGTTTTGGCGGCTCTGCCGCTGGTCGTTGATCCTAAGCCTATTTAACTTGCTGATTATCAAATTTCCTCAAGTCTAATAAAAGTTGAAGAGTGAAGCAACGATCCAAAACGCCCGTATTTCCATCCGTCATTCCCGATATTGAAGAGTGGCCGATTTACAAGTTGAGCGAAGACCGCCGGGCCTTTATTCACGATATCGACGCGTTTACGCAGGATCGGCTTACCCGAAAATCGACCCAAAAAGTCACCGACCTGATTGCCGAAACGGTTTATCAAGAACGCATCCGCATCAAAGAGGAGCGCTGGAAAGTAGACCCGCCCAAGGAAAGGCAGTTTTGGAGTCGGATTCGCCGCAAACTCATCAAAGACTCGCTCGACAAACCCGATCAGGAAGCTGCCAAAAACAATGCTGAAATCCTACAAGCCATCATCCATCGCTATTCGGAGGAAATTGTGGGTACTTTTCGCATCTCCACCTTCCGTTTTGCCCGGCGTTTTTTGACCCGTTTTTTCAATAGTCTTTTGCAAGCCCGTCAGAAAGGTTTTTGGCGTTTTGCCCATCAAAAAAAATTGTTGGCTGAAAAATTGATCGTAGAGGGCGAATTGGAAAAAATTCGGGGTTTGATGACCAAAGGCACCGTGGTGGTCGTACCCACGCACTTTAGCAATCTGGATTCCATTTTGATTGGTTACGTACTGGATTTGGTGCTCGGTTTGCCTTCTTTTTCGTACGGCGCAGGTCTAAACTTGTACAACACTGGCTACACCGCCTACTTTATGAATCGCCTGGGTGCTTACCGGGTGGATCGCCGCAAAAAAAATGGCATCTATCTGGAAACGCTCAAAACGATGTCCAATCTCTCCCTGCAACGGGGTACCAATAGTTTGTTCTTTCCGGGAGGCACTCGCTCTCGTTCGGGCAAGTTGGAGGAAAAACTCAAATTGGGGTTGTTGAGTACCACCGTTGAAGCTCAGCGGGCCTTGTACCAACAGGGCAAGGATCAAAAAATCTTCATTGTGCCCCTGGTTTTGGGTTATCACTTTGTACTGGAAGCGCCATTTTTGATCGAAGGCTACTTGCGCGCCATGGGCAAAGAGCGCTTTTTAAAGGCCAAAGACGATTTTTACAATCCCTTACAAATCATTCGTTTCATCTGGCAAGTGCTTTCGGAAGGCAATGACATTGCCCTTTCCTTCGGGCAACCCATGGACGTGTTGGGCAATCCGGTCGACATTGATGGCAATAGTTACGATAAATACGGCAACCTGATTCGGGTGCAGGATTATTTTGTATCCGGGGGCAAGGTCACCGAGAACCTGCAACGCGAATCGGAATACACCAAAGACCTCGCCGAAAAAATCGTAGAGCGCTACCTCGCCGACAACATCGTTTTGAGTAGTCATTTGGTGGCTTTTGCAGCCTTCCAAATGTTGCGCAAAGAAAATGCCCGCCTCGACTTATTTGGGGTGCTGCGTTTGCCCAACGAGGATTATGTGTTCAAGGAGTCGGTGCTTAAAGATGTGATTGAACAAATTCGGCAAGAGTTGTACCGCCTGGAAGATGCGGGTAAAATCAAACTATCCACCATTGTACGCGGAGGCTTGGATGAATTGATCAAGGATGGTTTGATGCACCTTGGCACTTTTCACCTGAAAAAACCGTTGAGGTACAATCGGGACAAAGCCATCATTAGTGAAGATTTCACGCTCTTGTACTATTACCACAACCGCCTGGACAATTACCAGTTGGACGAGGTGATCGAGCTCAACAAGGAAGCCTTGCTGACCCTGGAACCGACATAAAGTATAACGGTTTTAAACTCAAAAACTCAAAACCCAATCGCCTTGAATTTCATCATTTTTGACCTTGAAGCCACTTGTTGGGAGGGCAGTCCGCCGTCCAAAGTGCAGGAGATTATCGAGATTGGCGCCGTGCTGATGAATGGCTACGGGGAGGTTGAAGATGAATTCAGCCGCATGGTTCGCCCGATTCTCAATCCCCGCTTGTCGGCATATTGCCAGGAATTGACGAACATCAAACAAACCGAAGTGGATCGGGCCGCTCTTTTTCCAACTGTGGTGGAGCTTTTTCAGGATTGGGGCTTGATGTTGGACGAGGATTACATCCTTTGTTCCTGGGGCGGAACGGACAAACGTCTGCTGCTCCAAGATTGCCAATTGCACGATGTTGAGAATGACTGGGTTCATTATCACATCAACATCAAACACCAATACATGGAGCTGAAACGCTTACGCCGTCCCCGGGGGCTAAAGGCGAGTGTAGAAGCGGAGGGCTTTGATTTTACGGGGCCGCAGCACCGGGCGCTGGCAGATGCGCAGAATCTGGCGAAGATTTTTGTGAAGTATTTGGATGAGTGGCAGTTTTGAGCTTAACGTGGAAGAATATAAAACATTTTTTATTCAAAAATCAAAAAAGTTGGAAATTTGTATTGATTAACTTAATTTTGAATGATTGAATCCATGACCAAGCAGTAAAATTATGCTAGCCAATCTTGACAATGAAGTACATTTCAAAAAAGTCTTCACCGATGTGGAGGTCTTCACCGCATTTGTCAAAGATGTACTGGATATTGAGGTACATATTGATAAAGTAGAAACCGAAAAAGTACTCCCCAGCAAAGTTAGTGCCATCAAATTCAAGATGGACTTATTCGCCGAAGACAAAGATAGTCGTACTGTTGTAGAAATTCAAAAAGTAGATTATGATTATACTTATGATCGTTTTGCTCATTATTTCCTAGCTAACCTTATTGATAATCAGCGCAAAAGCAAAGACTATTCTTTTGCCAAAGATGTCTATATCATTGTAGTTGTCACTGCTGCTTATAAAATTAGTGACAATACCGGCAAACCCATCAAAAACGATGTTTTAGTGACTGACATTAATCCTCGTGATTTGAAAGGGCAAGTGATTCAAATGAACAATCATAAAATGGTCATTCTCAATACAACCTATGTCCAAACAGATACGCCAGAAGCAATCTTAGATTGGTTGAATTTGATTCGGGAATCTATGAAAAATCCTGAAAATCCGAACATTAATACAAGTAAACCAGCTATTGTTAAAGCAGCCAGTTTAGCTAACATAGAGGATTTATCCCCAGAACAATTGGCAGAAGCTAAAATTCAAGAAATGCGAAAAGAGGCAGTCGCTGTTATCGAAGATACTACAAGGAAAGAGACCAAAGATGAAGGGATAAAAAGATCTCTCATACGCGGCAAGTTGACGCTTCAAGAAATAGCTGAGGATTTTGAGGTTCCGCTTGAATATGTTCAACGGATTCAAGTTGATATGAAACACCACTGAATTGTGGCCTTTTTCATTTTTCCTCCAAATACTCATCCACCGCTTCCCAACTCAACACCGCACATTTCAATCTCCCTGGGAATTTTTTTGCTGCGGCAAAAGCTAACAGGTCTTCATCAGCTGTCAACTCTTGATCGCTCTTCGTGGCTTCAAAATAGCTTTGCACCAAATCCTTGACCTCTTCCAAAGTTTTACCCTGCATTTTTTCCATCAACACCGATGTAGCAGCCTTGGATACCGCACAACCATATCCAAAAAAAGAAGCCTGCACTACCCTACCCTCCTGCACATCCAGGTACAATTTGAATTTATCCCCACAAAGGGAATTGTATGCATCCAAAATCAGCC
>JAIYAV010000372.1 GCA_027488855.1 Saprospiraceae bacterium | reverse complement strand
TCCGACCGCAATGGCATTACCTCCGAAGCCTTTTCTTTTGATGGCAACATCCAACACATCCTGGTGCCCAATCATCCGCTGCTCAACTTTGATCGGGCGATTACCCTGAGCACCTGGTTCAAAGCCAATGCCAGTCCCGATCGGGAGAGTTTTTTGTTGTCGCATGGCAGTTGGCAACAACGTTGGAAACTATCGCTTACCCCTACCCGCCAGCTCCGTTGGACGGTCAATAGCCTCAATGGCATCAAAGACCTCGACAGCGCGACCGAATTGCTGCCGGGCCAATACCATCAAGTCACCGCCACTTACGATGGCAGTTACCTGGCGCTTTACCTGGATGGTGAGCTGGAAGCAGCCACCCCTTTTACCGGAAAAATCAGGACTACTACCTTGCCCATGCTTTTTGGACAAATGTGGCCCGACGACGCCCAGTACAATTTTGCCGGAGTACTCGATGAAGTGCGCATCTACAACTATGCCCTTCCTCCCGATAAAGTGAAAGCGCAATACACGACTAATACGACTACACATACACAGCAGGCTCCAATACGTGCAGAGCCCTTGCAGGTAAGCCCGAATCCTTTTTTTCTTTTTATCCAGTTGACGGATATAGCTTGGAAACAACCCGGAACCCTCCAACTCTATCAGCTCGATGGAAAAATGATCAAGGCCTGGGCACTTGAATCCGTGGGCGGTCGCCCATTGGATTTGTCCTACTTACCTGCCGGTGCTTATTGGTTAAAGCTGTTCTCGAACGGGCGCATCAAAGCCCAATTACTGGTAAAACAACCATAAAAACCAAAATGGAATGAAATTCAACATACAACATTTGAAACTCCTTTTTTTATGCCTCCTCTGCACTGGGGCGCTGTACGGGCAAACTCCGATCGCGAGTTACCCCTTTGACGGCTCAGCAAGTGATGTCTCGGCCAACCACAACAATGCAGTGGTCAATGGTGCCAGTTTATCGGCTGACCGTTTCGGCTGGTCGAACCAGGCTTTTTATTTTGATGGGGTACAAAGCACCCTGCAAGCGCCGAACTTTGCTGCCCTCAATACCCTCAACACCACGGTGGCTTTTTGGGTAAGGGTAAAAACGCTACCTGCCCAAGGAGAAGTTTTTTTACTCTCTTTTGGCGGCTGGCAGGAGCGTTGGAAAATCTCCTTGCCGGGTCATGGCAAACCCGTCTGGACGACCAACCACACCAACGGCATTTCGGACATGGATTCCGGCGATGGGAACACCCTCGCCGTAGGGGTTTGGAAACACGTCGCTTTTGTACACGATGGTGCCAAAGACCTCATCTACATGAACGGGGTTAAAGTGGCTGAAAAAGCCGTAGTTGGTAACCTCAACGCTACCAGCAAACCCCTCGGCATTGGGTTCAATGCAGTCGATGGCGGCAACTTTTTCAACGGCGACCTCGATGAACTGAACATTTTTGGCGCAGCCCTCAGCGCAGCAGAAATCAGCGCGTTGTATACCGCCCAAAATACCGCTCCGCTATTGGCCAAAGGTTTGTTGAGCCATTATTCCTTTTCGGGCAACAGCAAGGACATCGGCATTTTGGCCAATCACGCCGAAGGCAAAAACCTCAGTTGGAGAACCGACCGTTTTGGTTTTGGCAACTCGGCTTATCGCTTCAATGGGACTTCTTCGGAACTGACTGCTCCGCCCACTGCGCCACTCAATTCACCCAAAGCGGCCATTAGTTTTTGGGTAAAAGTGAACAAACTGCCTGCTACAGGTGAAGTTTTTCTACTTTCTCATGGCGGTTGGCAGGAACGTTGGAAAATCTCTCTGCCTGGTCACGGCAAACCGGTTTTTACCACCAATTATGCCAATGGTATTTCCGACATGGATTCCGGCGACGGCAACGCCCTGGTGCCCGGAAAATGGACGCATGTGGTGATGGTACACGACAGCAGCAAAAACCTCATTTACCTGAATGGGGTATTGGCCAATTCCAAAAACGTAGTAGGCAATCTGAATGCCACTAAGTACCCTCTGGGGATTGGTTATAACCCCATCGATGGCGGCAACTTTTTTGACGGCGACCTGGATGAGGTGCAGTTGTACAACACCGATTTGAGTGCGCTGCAAGTAAGTGCGCTATATACCTTACAATCTAAGGCCTCCAGCGTCCCTTCCCCCTTGGTCGCTGAGTTCAAGATGGCGGGCGATTTGCATGATGCCACTGCGTACAAAAACGATGGGATCAACCGCGGATCGGTACCCGCAAGCAGCCGTTTTGGTTTGGCCAATAATGCCATCGCTTTTAATGGGGCTGAAGGTGTTGAGGTAGCCAATTCGCCGGCTTACAATACGCCGAGTACGACAATCAGTTTTTGGGTAAACGTCAAAGAATTGCCTGGCACGGGTGAGTATTACATTATGTCGCATGGCGGCTGGCAAGAACGTTGGAAAATCTCCCTGCCTGGGCACGGTAAACCGGTTTTCACCACCAATTACGCCACGGGCATTTCGGACATGGATTCCGGCACTCCGCTTACCGTCAATACCTGGACCCACGTGGTGATGGTACACGATGGAGCGAAAGACATCATCTATTTTGACGGCGTCAAAGTAAATGAAAAAGCGGTAGTTGGAGCCCTTAATGCCACCAAATACGACCTGGCTTTGGGCTACAACAACATCGACAATGGCAACTACTTCAAAGGTAGTCTGGACGATGTGCAGCTGTACAACCTGGCCCTGAGTGCCACCGAGGTATTGGCTTTGTACAACCTCCAAAAACTGCCTACAGCCATTGCAGGTAGTCTGGTAGCCGAGTACAAATTCAACGGCAATGGTCAAGATGCTACGCCCTACCTCAACCACGCCAACCTGGGCAAAGCAACGCTGGACAAAGACCGTTTCAACAAGTCCAACAAAGCCGTCCTTTTGGATGGCAAAACCACCGAGGTGAGTGCAGCCAACTCCGCACAACTCAATTCGGATTATACCACGATCAGTTTTTGGACCAAAGTCAACAGCCTACCTGGCAACGGAGAAGCATTTTTGTTGTCCTTCGGTGGCTGGCAAGAGCGTTGGAAAATTTCGCTGCCCGGCCACGGCAAACCAGTCTGGACGACCAACTACGAAGGCGGCATTTCCGATATGGATTCTGGTGAAGGTAACGCCTTGGTCGTTGGCACCTGGACCCACGTAGCAATGGTACACAATGGGGTGCAGGATAAAATTTTCATCAATGGAAAATCCGTTGCGACCAAAAACGTACCCGGAAAGTTGAACAAAACAACCAAGCCACTTGGCATCGGTTTCAACATCATCGATGGAGGTTCCATTTTGGATGGTTCCCTGGACGATATCCTGATCTTCAACAAAGCACTGGGCGATGCCCAAATCGACTCCTTGTACAAAACCCAAATCCTGGCACCTTCATCCAGCGATACCCTGGCACCCGATGCGCCTTTGAACTTGGTGGCAGTGGCCAAAAACACGACTGTTTCCCTGGATTGGCGGGATGCTACGGATAACCTGGGCGTAACCGCTTACAACATTTTTCAGGATGGCAAAAAAATTGCCACTTCGACTTTATCTGAAAATGTGGTAAAAAACCTGAAGCCACTCACCAATTTCATCTTCGGCGTTACCGCCTTGGATGCTGCTGGCAATGAGTCGGGAATGACCAGCATTACCATAAAAACCGGCGAAGATGCCGCTCCTGATACCACTCCACCTACAAAGCCAGGCTCACTCAAAGCCGATGTTGGCACCTTTACGGCCATCCTTTCCTGGACGGCCTCTACTGACGATCGGCAGGTGGCCGGGTATGTAGTTTTGGTAGATGGCAAAATCGTCGACACTTTGGCAAGTACCGCTACTTCGTTTGTGGTTTCCGGCCTGGAGGCGGTTACGCCATACACGTTCGAAGTCTATGCCTTTGATGGCGCAGGCAACAATTCCGCCTACGCTGACGTAACCGCTGTCACCAAGCCCAAACTGGTAACCAGTGAACCCGGCCTCGTGGCCTGGTACCCATTCGAAGGCAACGCCAACGATGCTACGCCGTACAACAACCACGGGGTGATTGGTGGAAATCCAGTGTTTGAAACGGTTACCAATCGCTTGCGCCCCGGTGGCAAAGCCCTTAAATTTGATGGAAAGCAGGATTCGGTTTTGGTGCCAAATGGCGTGCAACTGATTTCTGATTACACTACGGTGAGCTTCTGGATTCGGGTAGACAGCACCAGCACCAAAGATGCTGAAGCTTATGTACTCGATTTTGGCCACTGGGATCAACGTTGGAAAATCTCGCTGCCCCAACACAAACGCATCGTGTGGACGACCAACAGCAAAAACACCCAGTTTCCCAACTTCATCTCGGACATGGATGCCAAGGACGGCAACGAACTCACCCTCAAGGATTGGTGGCATGTCACCATGGTACATGATGGCAAGGACGACGTCATTTACATCGATGGCAAGGAAGTAAACCGCAAGCCTGCTACTGGTGTACTGAACCCCACGATACGCCCCTTGGGCATCGGGAGCAATTCGGTGGACGGTGGCCAGTATTTCATTGGTGCACTGGACGAATTGAAGATTTACAATACTGCACTGACTACCGCAGAGATTGGCAAATTGTACCAAAATGGCGTGACCAGCCTGAGAGACCTGCAAGAAAACGTAGGCCGTTACATTCAACTGGCTTACCCCAATCCATCACTCAACGAAGTGACCATCAAACACGCGCTTCCTGGCAATCAGGATTTGCTGGTGCGGGTCATCGATCTGAGTGGTCGCCAGGTGGGTGCTTTCAATTTTGACAAAGGCAGCCTCGGCGATGGCATCCTTAATTTGAACATTGCCAGCTACCCAGCCGGGACTTACCTGGCTAATTTTATTTTTGGTGGCAAAAATATGGGATCGATCAAGTTTATTAAAAAGTGATCGCTTGAGTACTGAATTGATTTTCGGAGGGTTTCAAAACCGGAACCCTCCGAATAATTTAGACATTCCCTATTTCGAAATTAAAACAAAAGTCCCGGCGACAATTAACCAAGTAGTGGGGCAAAAATAAGTGATCATTTTTCCTGAGCCAGCGGATTAGATAAGACACTTGAAATGAAACGTTTACTTATCTAATCCGCTGGCAAAATGATCACTTATTTTTTTATCGCCCCCAAGGGCTGATTAAAATTTATAACTGTATCCAAGCCGCATGACCTGGGTTTCGTAATAATCGGTGCTGACATACCTGAAACCATCGCCTTGAATATTCTTTTTAATCACCATCGTGTTTAAAAGATCAGTGGCGTTAAAAAATAGCTCACCTTTCCCTTTTTGAATGGCTTTTTTAATGCCTGCATCCAAAGAAAAACGGGCAGCAATTTCTCCCTGTGGAATGATATCGGGGGCCAAATAAATGGCAGTCAACTGCAGGTCAATGCTTTTGGGCAAATGAAAAGTGTTGTTGAGCTTGAGGTTTCCGGAAACAATCTCTTGTTTGTCAGCAGAAAAAAGATGCGGAACCGGATACAGGTTTTCAACCGTAAAAGCATCAATCTGATTGTGGTAGGCATTCAGGTTTAGATTGAAGGAATACGCTTTGGACACTTCCTGGCTGAGCACAATTTCGGCACCAGTGTTGTAGCTTTTATTCACATTCTGGAAGATGGCATAAATCAAATTACTGCCGGGAACGATGCTGGAAATACGAGTAATTGTTCCGTCTGCAAAACGGTGATAAACTGCCGAATAAAAGTAACCGTTTTTCCAGTTCGTTTTGTAACCCAATTCAAGCGAGTTGGTGAATTGGGGCCGCAAGGCGGGGTTTCCCACTTTGATGATTTCTGCATCATCGTATTTTGGAAAAATCCTGATGTCCACTTCGTTCGGGCGATCCACGCGGCGATTGTAAAAAAACGACAGTTTATTGGTGTTGTTGATTTTATACGCTAAACGGACATTCGGAAAGGGTTGCATGTAATTGTACCCGTCGCTTTTATAAGTGTTGTGGTTAGGGTTAACGTTGTATTGCAATCCAACATATTCAACACGCAGGCCAACTTCTGCTTCAAACGTTTTATTTTCGAAAATGTAGTTGCCATACAAAGCGGGAATCACTTCCTTGTAGGTGGCTTCCCCGCCTGCATTGGTGTCCAATGGGGAATTAATTCCTGGGATAAACTGCATATTGGTGGGAATGTCCCGCTTGCGAAATTTAAATCCCGTTTCAACCCGTCCGTATTTCAATGGTTTGATGTAATCGATATTGAAGTCTGCAACGTGTTCGTCGGAAATTAATTTAAAAGCATCTTTCCCCGTATAGTCTGAAAAAATATTGTCGAAGAAATACTTTTCATTTTCCCGATGGTAGGTATAATTGAAACCAACATTTAACTGGTGCCCTGCTTGTTTAAACTTGTGTTGATAAGCAGTGGTCGCCATTACCGTTGTTTTCAATTCATCTTCCAAAAACTGCCACAACCTTTTTCTTTCGCTTAATTCAGCATTAAAAAAGGGTTGATCACCACGGTCAATTATTTTTTCGCTGCCAAATACTCCTGAAACAGTAAGGGTGTTTTTTTCATTCAGGTACCAGTCAATTCCAGTTTTTAAATTGAAAAAATTGGTATTCCGGTTTCTTTTGAGCTGCTGATTGATGATGGTTCCATCGTCGTAGCTGCGGGTGACAAACTCATTTTTATTCAGCGTTTGCGTGTATAAATTATCCGACTGCAAGAAGGCATTGACTTTCTTTTTCCGGTAATTGAGTGCCAGGGACGGATTTACCTTCGGCGTAAACTGGTACTGCGGCCGGATGCTTGGCAAGTTTTCTTTCCGCACCCACAAGGCACCCGCACCCATCGCCAATCCAATCTTTCCGTTGAATCCTTCTGTTTTGTTCTTTTTCAGAATGATGTTGATGATTCCTGCGTTTCCATTTGCATCGTATTTGGAAGACGGATTGTTGATGATTTCTATTTTTTCAATAGCAGAAGCAGGAAGATTGTCTAAACCCGACTGATTGCCAAAGCCAGTCAAGGCAGTTTGGGTGCCGTCCATTAAAACCGTCACTTTATCATTTCCCCTCAATTGCACCTTGCCATCCTGAACGGTAATGCCAGGCAGATTTTGCAGGGTTTGCAAAACCGAACCTCCAGTTTGGCTAATGTTGTCTTCCAGCGAAAACGTTTTTTTATCCATTTTCCCAGCGATTTCATCCTGGGTAGCGGTTACGACCACTTCGCCCAAAGTTTTGATGCCTTCTTCCAGCTCGATGGTCGTCGCATCCAAAAACGCGGAAAGACTACCCACAAACAGGGGTTGCTTTTTGGTAAGGTAACCGATAAGTGAAATTTCCAAAAAGTAATTGCCGGGCTTAACGCTAGTCAATGTAAACCTTCCTTCTTCGTCGGTAACCGTTCCCGTTACAAACGTGCTATCGTTGGCTGATTTTAAGACCACATTCACGTAGAGCAAAGCGGATTTTGTGGTCTTGTCTTTTATCATCCCCGAAATGGTGACAGCGCTAACCTGTGCGAACAAAGAGGAAAGGGATAAAACAAAAAAAGTGGTGATCAAAAGTGCTGTCCTATTCATTGAGTTAGTCAAGTTTAATGGCTTTGATGAAAACCTTTCATTCGGTAAATTTAAGTTCTAATTTTGAAGAAATTTAGAACTTAACGAAGATGGTACAGGCACGGTGGAAATAGGGATAAGGACCAGTAAACCTAAATATTCCTGGGTTAATTGAATTATCCGCCATTTTTATTTATTTAGCTGTCTATCAATTCATCTCTCCTAAAAATACCGATGACATGAAATTCCTAGGTCGCCTATTAAAATGGTTATTGCTAAGCCTTCTGGGGCTGGTGTTATTGGTGTTGCTATTTTTGGTTTTGGATCGGGATGCCCAGCATATTGAACTCAGCAAAGCTGATCAGCAATCGATCGGAGTGCTGAAAAAATATATCCGCCCTGCGGATTCCAGTCAATATTTTGCCTTGTTAAAAACCTGGGGAGAGAACAAAAAGCTGGCACCGGGTTTTGAACTCCAATGCCTCCTGGCTTTGTCGCACTATCCAGAACTAAAAAAGGTGCCCATTGATTTTTTGGTGCAACCAGCCTTTATCCAATTGTCGGCCCGGCCTGATCCCGTCACCGTTTTGCTGCCTTGGGTAAAACGAAAATATTTGGTAGTGATCAGCAATGATACGGGGAGGGAGAATGACCCGATTCTGTTGTCAAAAGCACCTTTCAACGAACAGGTTGGGATCATTGGGCACGAGCTTGCTCACGTGGTATTTTACCTGGACAAAAACTCTTTGTATCTGGCCTGGCTGGCTTACCAATACCAATACAATGAGGCTTTTGCCACGGTTTTTGAGCGGGAAACGGATAAAAGGGCAGTGGCGCATGGTCTGGGTTATCAGCTTTATGACTTTGCTTTTTTTGTGCGAAAAGCCTTTGGTAATACGCTTGAGGAAATTGAAGCAGAAAAAGGGGATATGTATTTGAGTCCTGGGGAACTTGCCGAAGAGATGAAGAAGTATGGGTTTTATAGGGATACTTTAGATTCGCCTAAAAGTTACTTTGAGGATTGATTCCATTCATTTTCATATGCTTTAATGCTTAACTACTCGTTCTAGGGCCACTTGCCTTCCTTCACGATCCATTAATTGCAACTGGTAAAATCCAGTGGGAAGTTGATCAAGATTAATGGAAATAAGATTGCTATGCCAAGCTTCCAACTTCTCGCTTGCCTTTACCCGACCTAAAAGATCAACAATTTGATAGGCAACTGGTTTGTATACAAGTGCACTACCATCAATTTGTAAGGTTTCGCCCGAGCTAAAAGGATTTGGATAAAGTTTTATCGGAAAATGCTGAACAGGTTCTCGTATAGTGGTGCTCAAGAGAGGATTACAGAAAGGAGACCGTATATCCTGGTAAAAAATTTGCTTGTTGCGCTGAAAACAGCGGATAAATAAATTGGAATCTTCGCAGTTGCCGTGTGTAACGCATGACAATGCATAAAAGGGAAAAATTCGCGATCCCATTCCTTCGATCCAAACATCGTTTCGATCTTCCGTTATTTCTTGACTTAAACCCAGTCTTCTATATCGATAAGTAACCGCCAATTGTTTGCGCAATACCCCTTTTATCAACACCCTGGAGATGCTATCAACCATTACGCGAACCCCTCTACTCCCAAGATACCCTTGCGTTTCTGCCAAATTTGTGGGGACATACAAGGTATCACCTACTTTTAAATCAAAATCATAAATCAGATGTGCTGCTTGATTACAATCCGTATTCGCTCTTAAATACACTTTACGCCCATCAATCTGGTAATAAGTATGAGCAATGGATGAATTGATGAAATTAACTTTGATCCACCGCTGATCACAGAGCATGGTGTCTTTAGCAGGTACTACGCTAAAATCATTGATGTTTTCATAAAATCGCCAAAAACCGATATTCCAAAGCGCACTATCTTTCGGCTCCGGAAAAACAGATTGTGCAAAAAATAAACTTGGGAAACTTCCCCAAAACAGAAGTGTTAGAAAATTTTTCATGGGATGATTTTACTTTTAGCAAAAATAATAGAGCCTAATAATTTTGGAAACCTGCCTGTTACTCTATTACAGTTTTCACTTTGATTATTCAGTTGGTTCCAAGCCTCCCAACTTAATAGTTTTTGTTTTTCCCTTGCACCCATCTCTCCCGCCGCATCTGGTACACCAAACAATCATCTTCATCAAAGGTGCGTGCTTCCACAAACTCAA
Organism: Saprospiraceae bacterium; assembly: GCA_027488855.1. Classification (GTDB taxonomy): domain Bacteria; phylum Bacteroidota; class Bacteroidia; order Chitinophagales; family Saprospiraceae; genus Haliscomenobacter. Next base: position 19,118 of record JAIYAV010000372.1, on the reverse strand, counting down.
ACCCCATCCGTTCATAAAAACGGATCGCCGCGGTATTGTAGGCCAGCGGGTCAATCAACACCGCAGTAACCTTGGGATCGCTAAAACACCGATCCAATGCTTGGGTCATCATTTCAGTACCATAACCCTTGTTCAGCTCATCTACTTCTCCAATCCAGATGTCAATAGCGCGCAAATTGGCGGGCACTTCGCCCCAATAGTGGCTGTCTTCCAACAAGGGATCGATGATTTGCACAAAACCAATCGGGCGGCCTTCCAATTCGGCGATCAAAAATTCGCGCCATTCTGGCGTTCGCTTCAGCTCCTCCGCCCAGTTCCAATCATCCTCATTCGGGTCCGAATGTAGGATGTGGGGTTGTGCATCCCAATGCCGCAAAATTGCCAGATCCAGGGGATTAGCGAAGCGGAATTGAACAATGGGTTTGTTCGGATTCATTTGAATTAGTGCACTTTAAAATTACTTTGTTCAATTTTCGACAACAACACCGCTTTCCCCTCCATAAAGACCCGATCATAATCCCGGGTAGCCAGAGTCGTGTCTTTAATCTCGTAATTGTCGTAGTCCTGAAAAACGATTCCACCCACCGTTTCGCGGCGGGTCGCCTTGCGAAAACGCGGTCCGCCCGTAGCGTAAGACAGGTAATCCATGGTATGCGTCTGCTGGTTGATCCAGTAGCAATACACGTCCTGGAAATCTTTGCCGCCACCTTCCTGATCAAAACTCACTTCAACTTTGTCGTATTTTTGGTCGCCAATCTGGATTTCTCCAACGTGTTTCAGGTTCACGGCAGGTTCGCTCAGCTTGTAGGGCAACAAAACAAAATAAGCCAAGGCATTGACACTTTCGCGGTATTTCTCCTCCGGCGTTTGGGCCTGGCCATTGATGCTCCGACTGAGGCCGGTATTGCTCAACACATCTACGATGGTCTTGCCGCTGGTATCCCGGGTACTGCGTTCGTAGCGAAACTTACCGCCTTGATGCTTCAGTCGAACCTGGAAAGCACGAAAGTCAAAGGAGATATCAAAGTTGCGGTAATTGCGGCCACCGTGGGTTTCGATGCATTGCTGAATGATGGCCGCAGCTTTGGGGTCGGCATTTTTTTGGGCATTGCAGGATTGAACGAGCAACAATAGCCCCAACAAGGGCAACAAAGAGATGCGCATAATTTGGTTTTTGACAAAAATACAGTTTTGAACGGGAAGGAGTTCAATATCAGAGAAAAGGAAGTTCACAATTCGTCGTGGTGCAGACGAGCAGCATTGCCGCTGGGAACGTTCCCTTTAAAAATCTTCACCCAAAAGTTTTTTCTACGCTAAAAGGAAAAAGAAAAAACTTTATTTTGCCAGAGGAAGGGTACCGATCAATACTATCGTCTTTACTGCATCAAAACCCAAACACAAAATGATCCAAACGAACGAAAAACTTACAGCAACTGACCTGTCCAACAAACTCCAACGTTTCTGGGCGCTTTCTGAGCAAAAGATCAAGCTCATTGATTCAAATTACGATGAATCAAAAGGCTCGCCCGTTTTTACCGTAGCTGGGCAGTACACCACCCGAGGCTGGACGGAATGGACCCAGGGTTTTCAATTTGGCTCGGCCATTTTGCAATTTGAAGCCACTGGCGACCAAGCCATTTTGGAAAGGGCCAAACAACAAACCCTCACTAAAATGGCCCCCCACGTCAGCCACATCGGCGTGCACGACCACGGTTTCAACAACGTCAGCACCTACGGCAACCTCCTGCGTTTGATGAAGGAAGGCAAAATCCCCTTTAACGAATGGGAGAAAAACTTCTATGAACTGGCCCTGAAAATATCGGGAGCGGTACAAGCGAGCCGTTGGACCAGCATCAAAACGGGGGGCTTCATCCACTCTTTCAACGGGGCGCATTCCTTATTCGTGGACACCATCCGCTCCTGCCGGGCTTTGATCGTGAGCCATGAATTGGGCCATGTTTTCCAGGGCGAAGGGGATGCCAAAATAAGCATGCTGGAGCGAGCCCTGCAACACATTGAGGCCACCGCCCAATATTCAGTATTTTATGGCGAAGGCCGCGATTCTTACGACATCTGGGGCCGCACCGCGCACGAGAGTGTATTCAACGTAAAGGATGGCCAATTCCGTTGCCCCAACTCGCAACAAGGCTACACTGGCTTCACCACCTGGACGCGCGGCCTCTCTTGGGCCATGTGTGGTTTTGCCGAACAACTGGAATGGCTGGATACTGCCGACGAAGCCTCTCTGACTCCATTTGGCGGCAAAGCAGCACTGGAAAAAATGATGCTGAAAGCCGCTCAAGCCACTTGTGATTTTTACATCGAACATACGCCCGTGGATGGGGTGCCTTATTGGGACACGGGTGCGCCCAATTTGTACAAACTAGGCGATTACCTGGACCGCCCCGCCGACCCGTTCAATGACTTTGAACCTGTGGACAGTTCTGCGGCAGCCATTGGGGCACAAGGTTTGTTGCGTTTGGGCAAATACCTGACGGAAAAAGGCAATGCTGCCGCTGGCGAAAAGTATCTACAGGCTGGCTTGAAGGTAGTTGATACGCTTCTGGAAGAACCCTACCTGAGCACCAATGAAAACCACCAGGGCTTGCTGTTGCATACCATTTACCATCAGCCCAATGGTTGGGATCACGTGCCCGCGGGCAGCAAAATTGCCAATGGTGAATCCTGCATGTGGGGCGACTACCACATCCGGGAGGTTTGTCTGTACTTGCAGCGCATGATCAACACCGACACTTATTACACCTTTTTCAATTGTGTCAAATGAGTCCTAGTCCAATTACTGACCTGTCCAAATTGTGCATCCATACCATCACCACGAAGCCCTGGGCGATCGAAGAGTCGGCCAAAAACTTTGCGGCGGCGGGGGTAAAGGGCATTACGGTTTGGCGCGACGCACTGGCGGGCCGGAACATTAAACATACTGGCGACATGCTGCGGGATCACGATTTGTCGATCGTGTCCCTCTGCCGGGGTGGTTTTTTCCCCAGTGTCGATCCAGCCAAAAGGCAGGCAGCGCTCGATGACAACCGCAAGGCCATCGAAGAAGCTTACGAGTTGGGTACAAAGCTGATTGTGCTGGTTTGTGGCGCCGATCCCGGGCAATCCCTGGAAGATTCCCGCCAACAAATTCAGGACGGCATCGAATCGCTCATACCAGAGGCATCCGCTGCTGGGGTACAATTGGCCATCGAGCCGCTCCACCCGATGTACGCGGACACCCGCTCGGCCATCAACACCCTCGGGCAAGCCAACGACATGTGTGAAGCGATCAAATCCCCCTGGGTAGGTGTGGCGGTGGATGTTTATCACCTCTGGTGGGATCCCAATCTGGAGCAGGAGATCAAACGTTGTGGAGAAAACGATCACCTGCTGGCTTTTCACATCTGCGACTGGAAATCCCCAACGGTAGATATGCTCAACGATCGTGGACTGATGGGCGAAGGCTGCATTCCACTCAAAAAAATCCGCTCCTGGGTCGAAGCGACTGGCTACAATGGTTTCCGCGAGGTAGAGATTTTTTCTACGGAATACTGGCAACAAGATCAAGCTCAATTTTTGCAAAAAATAATCACTGGATACAAACAACATGCTTAGCTGTCAGCAATGAGCTATCAGCTATCAGCCAGGTTTCGGCACAAATTTGGCTGATAGCTGATAGCTCATTGCTGACAGCCAAAAACATTAAACATGAAACAACACACCATCGGGATCATCATGAACGGCGTTACAGGGCGGATGGGTACCAACCAACACCTGCTGCGCTCCATTGCTGAAATCATGAAACAAGGCGGCGTCAAACTCAGCAATGGCGAAACCATCATGCCCGACCCCATCCTCATTGGTCGGGACGAAAGCAAGTTAAAAAGGCTCTGTGCACTCACGGGCATCACCAATATGAGCACCAATTTGGAGGATGCTTTAAAAAGTTCACACTACAGCATCTACTTTGATGCCCAAACCACTGGCCGACGGGCAGACGCGGTCAAAGCGGCAATCAAGGCAGGCAAACACATTTATTGTGAAAAACCAGTAGCCGTCAGCACCGAGTCTGCTTTGGAACTGTACAACCTGGCTACCGAAGCTGGCCTTAAAAATGGGGTGGTACAAGACAAATTGTGGCTTCCCGGCATTGTCAAAATCAAACGCCTGATTCAACAAGGCTTTTTTGGAGAAATCCTCTCCGTGCGGGGTGAATTTGGCTATTGGGTTTTTGAGGGCGACAACATCGCCGCGCAACGCCCTTCCTGGAACTACCGCAAAGAAGACGATGGCGGGATCATCGTAGATATGTTGTGCCACTGGCGCTATGTGTTGGATGATGTGTTTGGCAATGTAAAAGCAGTTTCTTGCCTCGGTGCTACGCACATCCCGACGCGGGTAGATGAAAACGGCAACACTTACCAGTGTACCGCCGATGATTCAGCCTACGCCACCTTTGAACTGGACAACGGGGTCATTGCCCATTTCAATTCTTCATGGACGGTTCGGGTTCGGCGCGATGATTTGCTTACCCTACAAGTGGATGGTACCAAAGGATCCGCAGTGGCTGGTTTGCGGGAATGTTACATCCAGCACTATGGCAATACGCCCAAACCCGTTTGGAACCCGGACATTGTCCAACCCATCGATTTCTTTGGTGGCTGGTCCAAAGTGCCCGAGCAGGAAGTACACGACAATGCTTTTAAGGTACAATGGGAGTTGTTTTTGAAACATGTGGTGCTCGATGAGCCGTTTCCCTGGAATTTGAAGGCTGGTGCCAAGGGGGTGCAATTGGCGGAAAAGGGCTTGGAAAGTTGGGCAAAGCGGGCCTGGGTCGATGTCCCTGAGCTATGAGCAATTGGCTATGAGCAGTCAGCCCTCAGCTATCAGCCAGGTTTCAGCGCAAGCTTGGCTGATAGCTGACTGCTCATAGCTCACAGCTGATAGCTCATAACTGATTACTATACCCAAAAATCATTTTTCGCACTTGTACAATTTCTTCGCGAAGTGTTGAAAAAGTAGCTTCGGAAATGTACTGAAGGTCTTTTGACAGGATCAATTGGTATTCAAGTTCTGAAGAGGAACCCGCAGCGATGGCAAGAAATTGTTTTAACTGGGCATTTGAGTTTCTACCGCATCCTTCCGCAATGTTGGTAGGTATAGAGGAAGAAGAACGCCTCATCTGCGAAGTCAAACCAAAAAGTTCATCTTTAGGGTATAGTTTGGTGATTTGATAAATACTTAATGTAAGTGCATGGCTTCTTTTCCAAACTTCAAGTTTTGTAAAGTCTCTCATGTATTTTACAGGTTAATAAACAAAAATGTGGGTTAAAAGCAATTAGCTATAAACAGTCAGCAAGCAGCCTATATTGAGCTGATAGCTCCCGGCTGATAGCTGATTGCTCATAGCTGACAGCCAAAATAATCAAAAATGGTAAAAGTAGCGCTCGTAACCGGAGGAAGTAGAGGCATTGGATTAGGCATTGTGACCCAGCTTGCATCGCAAGGTTTTAACATCGCAATAAATGGGGTAAGGCCAGCAGAAGGTGTCACCGATGTATTGGCCAGCATCAAAGCCTTGGGCGTCGAAGTCATTTATTGCCAAGGCAACGTCGCCTTGAGTGATGACCGCGCAAAAATCTTCCAGGAAGTAAAAGACCACTTTGGACAATTAAACCTCCTGGTCAACAACGCCGGGATTGCGCCCCGCGAACGCCGGGATGTGTTGAGCACCAGCGAAACAAGTTTTGATGAAGTACTCGATACCAACCTCAAAAGTTGTTATTTCCTCACCCAAGCTGCTGCCAACTGGATGATCGAACAAAAGGCCATCCAGCCCGATTTTTCAGCATCCATCATCAATATCTCGTCCATTTCGGCCACCGTTGCTTCGGTCAATCGGGGGGAATATTGTGTGTCCAAAGCTGGAATCAGCATGGTTACTCAGCTCTTTGCCGTGCGCTTGGGCGAGTACAACATTCCCGTGTACGAAGTTCGCCCCGGCGTCATCGCTACGGATATGACGGCAGGGGTAAAGGAAAAATACGACAACCTCATCGGCGGAGGGCTTTGTGTTCAACCGCGTTGGGGCACCCCAGAAGACGTGGGCAAAGCCGTTGGCGCTTTGGCCGCAGGCGGATTCCCTTACTCTACCGGACAGGTATTTATGGTGGATGGCGGGTTGACGCTGTCTCGATTGTAATATTTTTAAGTACACATCAACCACATCAGATGCAAGCAGACAAATTAAGCGCAGGACAGTACAAAGTCACCGCTACCGGGTTTTTAAGTTTGTTCTCTATCGTAGGCATCATGTTCTACGGGCTGCCTTTTTTCTTTGATTTTTGGGTAACTGAATTTGGTTGGTCCCGAGCCATGGTCACCTCTGGCAACCTGGCGGGAAAGGTCATCGTCGGCCCACTGTTTGGTTTTGCCGCAGGCTGGTTCATCGACCGCTTTGGCCCTCGGCGACTGATGTTGTCGGGCATTCTGATGGTTGGTTTGGCGGTGATGGGGCTGGGCATTATGCAGTCCACCTGGCAATTTTATACCTTTTATTTTCTGATTGCCCTGGGTTACATGTGTGGTGGGCCATTGCCCAATCAAGTGCTGATTTCCAGGTGGTTTAGTACCGCGCGGGGCAAAGCGATGGGCATTGCTTATTTGGGGATTGGCGTAGGAGGGATGTTGGTACCGCACATTGCCCGTTGGTTGAACCAGGAGGCTGGCTGGCGTACTGCCCTGACTGTGTTGGGCGGAATCATCATTGTGGTGGCCTTTCCAATGGCCTGGTTTGTCAAGGAGAATCCCGACGAACAAGTTGAAGCACAGAAAGCACCCGAGCCAAAAGTCTCTTTATCCAATGTACTAAAAAGCAAATCCTTCTATCTATTGGCCATTGGCAGTATGTGCTCCATTGGTGCAGTGGCTGGGGTCAGTCAGAACCTCAAACTGTTTTTGAGTCTCGATATGCAATACAGCCAGGGTCAGGCCGCTGGCATCATGTCTTTAGTTTTGGGTTCCAGCATCGTTGGGCGATTGTTGATGGGTTGGTTGGCGGATCGATTTGCCAAGAAGCACGTCATGTTGCTCATTTACGCCATCGTCAGCTTGTCCATTTTGTTGCTGTACAGCAGCACTACGCCTACCGCTATTTATGTGTTTGCTGTCCTGTTTGGCATTGGCTTGGGTGGCGATTACATGATCATTCCGCTGATGGCCGCAGAGTTGTTTGGGGTGAAAGTGATGGGCCGGGTGATGGGACTGGTGCTGACCGTTGATGGCTTGGCGGAAGCTTTTGGACCAATTATGGCTGGTGCACTACGCGATAGAACGGGCAGTTACGCAATGGGGTTTACGGCTTTGATTGTGTTGTCGGTTGTAGGGTGTATTGCGGTGGCGTTGTTGCCGCGTAAACAGGCAGAACTACCTGCTTAGGCATTATACATTGAGTTTTTGTTTATTCGTTTATTGGACAGTATAGATGAGTCATCCCAAGATTATTTAAAGCACTCAAAGCGACATTTTATTATCACAGAGGAAAAAACGAGGACACAGAGGACACAGCGTTAGACGTTGACGGTCTTTGTGCCCTCTGTGCCCTCTTTTTCCCCTCTGTGATAATAAAATGTCGCTTTGGCTCACTCTCAATGATTCGTACCTACTGTCTACTAAAAACCTTTCCAAATGGAAAACCAAATTCATTTCAGACCGCTGTGGTACTCAGCAATTTTATGTGGGCTATTGTTGTCTATTGGTGCATGCACCCCGGGTAAAGTAACTTCCAAAAAAGCGAGCGATTCCTCCAAAGATCTGGCTGCCTACTCCCAGGACAGCAAAGTCCTCGCCAAAGGCCAACAACTGTTCCAGAACTACTGTTCCTCTTGCCACAATTTTTTACAAAAAGGCATTGGCCCCAGTCTGGAGCAAGTAACGGCTGTCGTCACACCCAGCTGGCTTAAATCTTTCATCCGCAATGCGCCAGCGATGATCGAAAAGGGAGACCCACGCGCCAAACAACTTTTCGCGGAGTACAATCAATTGATGCCCCCGTTCAGTGAAATCAAAGAGGCCGACCTCGACGCCATCGTTGCTTATATCCACAGCCAACACAAAGAGCCTGAAAAACAAACCAGTGACTTGGGCACACCCATGCAAAACCCTATCGCTGAAAAAATCGCCAAAAGTGGCTTGGCTTTACAAATTGAACATGTAGCCACGGCACCTCCCACGGGCACCAAAGCGCCCATCGCCCGCATCAACCAAATGCGGGTATTGCCAGGGGCCAAAGACCGTTTGTTCATCCATGATTTGCGGGGCTTTTTGTACGAGTTGATCGACACCAGCTGGCATGTTGCGCTGGAGATGAAAAAAGAACGCCCCAAGTTTATTTTCGACCCTGGTATGGGTACTGGGTTTGGTAGCTTTGCTTTCCATCCTGAATTTTACCAAAACGGCTTGTTTTACACCACCCATACCGAACACCCGGGCACGGCAGTTGCTGATTTTGCCTATCCCGATTCCATCAAAGTGACCTTGCAGTGGGTGATCACCGAATGGACCATCAAAGACCCCAATGCAAAAACTTTTACACCTACCAGTAGTCGTACCTTGTTCCGTGTCAACGTGGTGACGGGTATTCACGGGGTGCAAGAAATAGCTTTTAATCCGGGGGTTAAAAAAGGAGACCCCGACTATGGCCTGCTCTACATTGGCTTGGGGGATGGTGGTGCGAGTGAAAGTGGTTTCCCGTTCATCTGTCACGACAAAAGTCGCATCTGGAGTTCAGTCCTCCGCATTGATCCAAAGGGCAAAAACAGCAAAAATGGCCAATACGGCATCCCTGCAAGTAACCCTTATGCCAAACTCAGTGATGATGTTGCCTGCCGGGAAGTGTATTGCCGGGGCTTCCGCAATCCCAACCGCTACACCTGGACTCCTGATGGCCAATTACTGATCGCCGACATCGGCCACATCAACATCGAAGAGCTCAACCTGGCTGTGCCTGGTGGTGATTATGGCTGGCCATACCGCGAAGGCACTTATGTGATCAACCCCAAAGCCAAAATGGACAAAGTATACGCCCTCCCAGCCGACGATAGCAAATACAATTACCTCTACCCGGTGCTCCAGTTTGACCACGATGAGGGCAAGGCCATTGAGGGTGGTTTTGTGTACACGGGCACTGCAATTCCGGAACTGCGGGGCAAGTACATTTTTGGCGAAATTGCCCTTGGCAGGGTGTTTTATGCGGAGGTAGATCAATTGAAGCAGGGCAAACAAGCGACGATCCAAGAGCTGGAGCTAAAAATGGGCGATAAAATGGTAAAGATGCTGGAATTGAACAAAGGCATCAAACCAGATTTCCGTTTGGGAGTCGGTCTAAACAATGAGTTGTTCATTTATACCAAATCGGATGGGAAGGTGTATAAGGTGGTGGGTTGTGTGAAGAATCAATAAACAAGGAACGCATGAAAAACCTCTTGGCCTCTTTCGTTTTTTTGTAGCTCCCATTTTTGTTGGGAGCGCAGATTGGCAATAGCAAATTGGCAAAAAATATGGCCAGATCAAAGGCATTTTGTGGCACCAGGGTGAAGTGACGCCAATGACAAAAATAGCCCGCTTTATCCTTTAGACCATACTCTTCCGCCGCTATTGTTTAACTATAAGAGTCTTATGCCAAAAAATCATCAGACAATACACCATTTAACCTACGATCAGATCATGAAAAAAACACAATCAACCCGTCGTCGCTTTTTTAAAACCCTCAGCGCCGGAGCCGCCGCTCTGGGTCTGGGGTCACCCCTTGCTTTGGCGAGCAATGTCAGCAATGTGGAGCCGGCCAAAGAAGAAGACCAGTTGCTCTTCGTCGGAGACAATATTGCCCTGGCCAACACCAGCTACGGCAAAGTACGCGGCTACATTTTGCGGAACATTTACCACTTCGTGGGCATCCCCTACGGCGCAGATACCTCGGGCGCCAATCGTTTTATGCCGCCCCAAAAACCCAAGCCCTGGACAGACATCTACCCTGCCCTCTGGTGGGGCAATTCGGCACCACAACAAATGGAAAACCGCTACGCCAACAAATTCGCCTCCTTCAGAGACCAGTGGAACTACGACGATGTTAGCGAAGATTGTTTGCGCATCAACGTCTTTACGCCGGGTTATTCGGACGGCAAAAAACGCCCAGTGCTGTTGTGGATGCACGGCGGCGGTTTTTGGAATGGCAATGCCATTGAGCACGAAGGCTACAAAGGAGAAAACCTGGCTCGGCTTGGAGATGTGGTTTTTTGTTCGGTCAATCACCGCTTGGGGCCGCTTGGTTTTACTGACCTTTCCGGGGTGGGTGGTGAAAAATATGCTTCCTCCGGCAATGTGGGGATGCTGGATTTGGTGGCCGTCCTGGAATGGATACGCGACAACATTGCCAACTTTGGCGGCGACCCCAACAATGTAACCATCATGGGGCAATCTGGCGGCGGCTCCAAAGTGTGTACCACTACAGCCATGCCTGCTGCAAAAGGTTTATTCAGCAAAGCGGTGGTTTTAAGTGGAGCCAGGGTTGATTTGGGCATTCCCGATCTTTCCAAAAAACTGGGTGCCTATATCATGAAAGAAGCTGGACTTGAAAACACTCAAGTGGATCAACTACAACAAATGCCCTGGCAGAAGTACTACGAAATTGCCGTCCGGGCCGCAGAAAAACTGGCTGTGGATTCGGGAAAAAGTGCGGCCAGTGCCACCCAGATTTTTCAGCCCCGGGTAGATGGCAAACACATCCCCGATCACCCCTATTTGCCAAAGGCCTCGCCCTACGCCGCCAAAATTCCAATGATGATTTGTTCGGTGACCAACGAGAGTTCCAACACCTGGACCGATTCTAGCAGGGAGTCCATCACGCTGGATGGTTTGAAGGAGCAACTCAAGGGCACTTATGGGGAGAAAGCAGGTTCCATCGTGGATGCCTACGCCAAAACATTTCCCGATAAAAAACCAGCTGCATTGATGTCCATGATCACCAATCATCGCCAAAGATCCATCTTATTGGCGGATTCCAAATCAAAGCAGGAGGCACCGGTGTACCTGGCCTGGTTTGGCTGGCAACCACCGCTGTTCGACAATCGGCTGAGAGCTTTCCATTGCCTGGATATTTGCTTTTGGTTTTACAACACGGATACCATGCTGTCGCACACCGGTGGTGGGGCACGCCCAAGGGCCTTGTCTCAAAAAATGGCCGGAGCACTGTTGCAATTCATGAAAACAGGTGACCCAAATGGTGGTGGTTTGCCCAAGTGGGCCAAGTATTCTTCAGACAAGGGCGAAACAATGTTCCTGGATGATACTTGTGCTTTGAAAAATGATCCTGATCGGGAGGCGCGGAAGGCTTTGCCGCCTTATGTGATTAGTTGACACAGTTCGTCATCCCGAATTTACATGTATCACAATGAAAAAATGAACACAAAGACGACAGTAGGGTAGAGAGAGGCGGCTTCGCCGCTTCTCTCCCTCGTCAAACGGGTGGCGCTTTGGGATCTTTTCAATTCCGCCCCATATTCTGCAACAAATACCCCTTCATAATCCGGCTAATGAACTCATTCGCATTGATGTACACCCCCACTTCAGCATTCGGCGTTTTGCTTTCATCCACCTTCGTGAAGCCCTGGTCATCCACTCTCACATTGACCATCTTGGTCTTGAACAACTCGGGGTACAACAACATGCCAATGGCTACTGGATCAAACAAGGTGGGTGTTTCATTGCCCCACAGAACGTACAAGCCCGACAGCGCATTGGTCAGTGGGGATTGGCGCATGTGCAGGATGTCCCGTTTGGTTTTGTCGAGTTTGACAAAGGCGGTAATGTCCAGGCCTGCGTAGGCGATGTTGGCCCCTGAGTTGACAAATTTTTTAGCCGCTTCAATGTCGCATTTGACATTCCATTCTGCCTCTGGAGTGGGATATCCACCGTAACTCACATAAAATGAGCCAAACATGGCGTAGATTTTTTTGGCCATCTTCAGCGCATTAGGGTCTTTTTGCAACACATCGCCCAGGTTGGTCACCGGGCCTACCGAAATGATCACCACTTCGTTGGGGTATTTTTTGAGGCTTTCGAGGATGAAATCTGCTGCACCTTGTTTGTTCGGCTGGAGTTTGGTAAAACCCTGCGCCCAATAAAATTGCTCGGCGTACCAGTTGGCGCGTTCACTCGTGGCGGAGGTATTGCGGCCCAGGTACACCGGGATTTTATCCTGCCCCATTTCGTACAAAAATTTGAGGGCCAAAGTTGCTCGATCATTGGTGCGGCCATAACAGGTGGTAATGCCCAAGATGTCCACTTTGTCTTGCTGGGTCAGGAGCATGGCCAGGGCAAAGGCGTCGTCGATGTCGTCGCCAAGGTCGCAGTCGAAAATGACTTTTTGGCGGGTGGTGGTTTGGGCAGTAGCGCTCAAAGTAATGAGTAGGAAAAGGAGCAGAGTAAAATGTTTCATGTCAGAAATGAGGATTGATGGGTCATTGAGATGAGGTTGTCGCACATTTTTTTTAAAACTCACCAAAGCGACATTTTTTATCACAAAGAAAGCACAAAGCGGCACAGAGGGCACAAAGTTAGACGTTGACGGAGCTTTCGTTTATCTTTTACCTTTGTCAGCGTCTAACTTTGTGTACTCTGCGTCCTCAATTTTCCCTTTGTGGTAATAAAAATGTCGCTTTGGCTATTACAAATTCCGCTTCTTCAACTCCTCCACCGCATTGTTCGCCGCCCTTGCTGTAATCGCCATAAAGGTCAGTGAGGGGTTCTGCGTCGAGTTGCTGGTCATACAAGCGCCATCGGTAACGAACACGTTTTTGCATTCGTGCAATTGATTCCATTTGTTGAGCAAAGAGGTTTTAGGGTCTTTGCCCATGCGTACGCCGCCCATCTCGTGGATGTCCAGCCCTGGCGCCTTATTCGGATTGTCGTGGGTACGGATGTTGGTGAAGCCAGCCGCCGTGTACATCTCCGTGAGTTGTTCGTGGAAGTCTTTGATCATCTTTTCGTCGTTGTCGTCGTAGGCTACGGATACTTTGAGGAGCGGAACGCCCCAGGCATCGGTTTGTTTGTCGTCGAGCGCCACGTAGTTGCTTTCCTTCGGAATCGTTTCGCCCATCATGTGCGAGCCCACGCGCCAGTTGCCGTATTTTTTGACCGACAAACTGTTTTTCAAGTCCTCCCCGATTCCAGAGGTATCGTTGTAGGTCATGCGGCTGGCGCTGAACCCCGAGGCGTACCCGCGCAAAAAGTCGGTTTCTTGCTTGAACACGTTGCGGAAACGCGGGATGTAGCTGCCATTGGGACGACTGCCCGCCGTGGTACTGTCCAGCATGCCTTCGTACTCTGCCGACATGGTGGTGCGGAAGTTGTGAAAAGCGATGTATTTGCCCAAAAGCCCATTGTCATTGCCCAAACCATTGGGGAAACGATTGGATTTGGAGTTCAACAGAATGAGGTTGGTATTGATCGTGGCAGCGTTGACGAAGATGATTTTGGCGTAGTACTCCGTCATCTGTTTGGTGTTGGCATCCACTACCCGCACACCTGTAGCCTTGTTTTTCTTTTCGTCAAAAATGATCGAATGCACCACCGAGTTGGGCTGCAAGGTCAATTTTCCGGTTTGTTTCGCCCAGGGAATGGTGGAGGAGTTGCTGCTGAAATACCCCCCAAAAGGACAGCCGCGCTCACAGATGTTGCGGTGTTGGCATTTGCCTCGCCCCTGCTGCAAATGGATGGGTTGTGGCTGCGTCAGGTGCGCACAGCGGCCAATGATGATGGGTCGAGCGCCATTGTATTTTTTGGCCATCGTTTGGGTGAAGTGTTTTTCCACGCAAGATTGCTCGTGCGGGGGCAAAAACTCCCCGTCGGGCAGTTGGGCTAAGCCGTCTTTGTTGCCGGAAATGCCCGCAAAAATCTCCACATAGCTGTACCAAGGTGCCAATTCCGCGTAGGTAATCGGCCATTCCACCGCAAATCCATCACGGGCTGGGCCATCAAAATCGTATTGCGACCAGCGCTGCGTACCTCTAGCCCACATGAGCGATTTTCCGCCCACCTGATAACCCCGAATCCAGTCGAAGGGCTTTTCCTGGATATAGGGATGCTCAGCATCTTTGACGAAAAAGTGAGCCGCGCTCTCAGTGAACGCATAACAACGACTGGCAATTGGGTTGGCATCGCGCATCTCCTTGGTAATCTGGCCGCCATGCTCAAACTCCCAAGGGTTCATATTTGTGGTAGGGTAATCCTTGATGTGCTCCACATTGGGGCCGCGCTCCAGGAGCAGAGTTTTTAAGCCCTTGCCCGTCAGCTCCTTGGCCGACCAACCGCCGCTGATGCCCGAACCAACGACAATGGCATCGAAGCTGCGTTTTTTGATGGAATCTATGATGAGGTTAGACATTGTTTGCGTCTGATTTTGGTTTTAACAAGAATAAAAATGACTAGTGCTTACTGTGTCACTGGCACACAGCCATGATAAAAACCAGGTACCAAGGTGAATTTGGCAATGTTCACCAGGTAATACTCCGAATTGGTATAACCGCGAATGGTCAGGTTTTTGACCAGACCAATGAAAGCTTTGCTGCCCGCATCATTGCTCATTTTTTTCAGCAACTCGATGCGTTGTTGAGTGTCACATTGCGCAAAAACTTTGCTGTAACTTTGTTGCGCCAGGGTATTGGTTTGGGTCAAACCCTGCTGAAAAGTAGCCTTGGCTTTGTCATCGTAGCAGTCCTGAATCATCCGCTGTACAAACTGCTGTACCTTGAGCGACTTGGCGCCAGGTGTGCTGGTTTCGGGAATGAAGGTTTCCACAATTTCGGCCAACAAGGCTTCATCGGCTGCAGCCGAAAAATGTGCGAGACCAACGGATTCGGGCGTCCAACTGTTGGCCCAGGCGGGAAGTGCAACCAGGCCACCGAGGGCAACTCCCAGGCTTTTCATTGCAGCACGTCTTTTCATGGTGTTGATTTTTGATCGTAATAGGAACATGGTTGAAAAAGGGAATCAGCCTAGATTCAGGCGTCGGGTAATCAAAGCGCCGATTCGTTGTGGAAAATTACAAAAAGTTCAATTCTGGGAGACAAAAAGGGCGTGTTAATCCTGATTTGCCAAATTTTTAATGTAGGAAAAAGGAAATCCCATTTGTGAACTGTATTTTGGCTTCAACTTCAAAATCACCACACCATGCAGTCCTTTTTTTCAACTACACCATTTTATCAAGAAAGTATCCTCGCCATTTTGCGCATCACCCTCGGCTTGCTACTGATTTACCACGGCTATGAGGTTTTTGATGCCAACTTGATGAAAGGGTATCTGGAATGGGAAAATTTTAAAGGCCCGTCGGGTGCATGGCTGGTTTACCTGGGCAAGGGCTCGGAGTTTGTGGCGGGTATTCTGCTTGCATTAGGATTGCTAACCCGGATAGGCGCACTGATTTGTATCGGAACCCTGGCCTACATCACCTTCTTTATCGGGCATGGAAAATTCTGGTATGAAGACCAACATCCGTTTATGTTTGTGCTGTTTGGGGTCTTGTTTCTTTTCATGGGGCCAGGAAAATGGAGTTTGGATGGGCTGTTTTTTTTCAACAAAAAATAGTCGAAAATTGCTTTCAAATGTGCAAAAGCATGGCTGGCATGATGTATTTTTAGGGATCATATTCCCTAAAATCGATTGAACATGACAAGCCTAAAGTTTTTTTCCCGTAGCCTTACCATTTCCCTATTGGTTTGCTACACACTCAGTCATTCGATTGACCTCAAAGCGCAAAGCTATTCCTTCAACTGGCAAGAGCTGCAACTAACCTGGCCGGTCCGCTTCGATCCCAGCGTTTTGCCCATTTATGCCAACAGCAATCCCTACCTTTATCCCCTGCGCTACACCTTGCTCAAAACCGATAACACCGACTACAAAGGAGGTACCGGAGGACACAATGGCATCGACATTGGTTTGAACTCCTTTCGACCGACCGACAACAACGGGGCAAAAATTTACGCCGCCGCCAAAGGCGTTTTGGTCGCCTATCGCGATGGGATTCCCGACCGCACTACGGGTGGCATTGCCTGGGATAAAATCGTTCCTGCCGATAAAACGACTGTAACCAACCTCGCTCCCACCCATACTGGCTTCAACATCCAAACTACGGTAGATGGCAGTGGCAACGTCATTTATTTACAACACGACAATGGGTTTGTCACCCAGTACGCGCACTTGAAACAGGGGCTGGCGGTTTTGGAAAAATACAAACTGGGTGATGTTGTTCCTGAAGGTGCATTGCTCGGTGTGATGGCCAGTTCAGGATCTTCGAGTGGGTCACACCTCCACTTTGGCGTTTATTCGGGGCCTCAATCTACCAAAGCGGGGGTGAGTATCCCCAGCAGCAACCGCATCTTCAAGGGATATGTGGCTACACCATGGGGTTATTTTGTTTGCCCTTTTTATGAAGAAACGGTGCAAGGCAAAGTCAAAAACATGTGGAAAGGGCCTTATCCGGAAGTCTACAAACCCCTGGAAAATGGCAACCTGGAAGTCATTGACCTGGCACTGGCTGCCACTCCTTTCAACTCCGTCACGCCTCCGCCCAACGTCAGTGCAGTGCCCCAGGGTTACCCGCTTTACGTTGCGCCCTACATTTCAGGTGCAAAGGGGACCTATACCATTCAAATCAAATCGAATACCGAGACCATCAGTTTTGGCAATGGTTCGGATACTTTAAAAGCTGGTGTTGTGTTCAATCCCGGCCAAACCATAAGTTCCAGCAATGGCAATTTCCAGGCCCGCCTCCAACCCAATGGGCAACTAGGGATATGGGATCGGGGCAGTGCCAACCCACGTTGGACGAGCACTCCACCTAAGTCGGTTATTCCCAATGCCCAATACTACCTGCGTTTGAATGCAACGGGTACCTTGTGCGTATACGTGAAACGCCCAGTCCAGGATTCCGTGATTTGGTGCAGCGACATGACCATGGGGACGGGAAGTTTTTATGCGGTGCTCCAATCTGATGGCAATTTTTGTGTGTACAAAAACCCACGGGAGTACCGCTGGTGCTCCTTTTCGAGTTCCAACGACCGGACTTTGACCTCCAACATCACCCAATTGAAGGACCTCCCTGTGGGTGAATACACCTTGAGTGTTTTTCGGCAGGTACCTGGGGATCTTGCACCAGTGCTGCGCGCGCAATCCAACTTCAGTATTTTTCAAGGTGCCAAGTTGGAAAAATCAACTTTACAAGCCAGCTCCGATAATGTGGTGGCCGGCCAATTGACTGCTGGTGATTTTTACAGCGCTTCGAATGCCGTGGACAAACAAACCCAATTCACCGTTTATTTACCTAAACCAGCTCCACCACGACCACTACCCCAGTTTGCCATCCTCTCAGTGCCCATAACCGGCATCACGGGCCTCAACCCTTTTGAGGGCCAATGGGGTGCCAGCATGCAATTGAAAGCCAGTGTGAATGGCAAACCAATCGCGGCTTTTAGTCCGGTTACAACAGTGAATGGGGTAGCCAAAGCGGTCATTTTTAACCCAAGCGAGCTCTTCAATCCTGGAACTTACGGCCTTGCCGCCTGGCCAGTCAATGGTTTACCGATCACCATTGCCTTTGAGGTGCCCCACAATTACAACAAACAAAGCGACTACCTGAGTTTTGGGGCGGTCACGTTCGAATATTATTACCAAACGACTACAACTGGCTTGCACGATCTTGATCAAACCTTGATCCAGGACGTCCAACTTTTCCCCAATCCAGCGGCTGAAACGGTGCAAGTAGCCTTTTCTCTGGCTGAGTCCACGGAGGTTCAAGTGGAGGTTTACGACCTGTTGGGGCGTTTGCAAGCACCCGGCTTGCAGCAAAAGATGGCGGCGGGCAAACAACAAATTCCGCTGAATGTGCAGCCCTTGCCTGTAGGGATTTATTGGGTACAGCTGCGGGCTGGAGGAAGTAAGGGGGTGCAAAAACTGGTGTTGGAGCGATAGGGGCAAGGGCATTAACCGTTTTGTCTGATTTCTTCTACCTTTGCGCCCGAAACAAAAAAACACATGCAACTGATCGATACCCACGCCCACCTCTATTCCGAAGAATTCAACGAAGACCGCGCGGAAATGGTTCAACGCGCACTAGAGGCAGGCGTCACCCGGATGTATTTGCCCAATATCGACAGCACTTCGATCGATGGCATGCTGGCCCTGGAAGCGCAATATCCCGGGCAATGCCTGGCCATGATGGGCTTGCACCCTTGTTACGTAAAGGAAAATTACCAGGAGGAATTGGCCTTGGTCAAATCGTGGTTGGAAAAACGCAGCTTCCCGGCCATTGGCGAGATTGGCATCGACTTGTACTGGGACAAAACCCATGTCAAAGAACAAGAAGAGGCTTTTTTAATTCAAGTGGAATGGGCCAAACAATACGATTTACCCATCGTGATCCACTCCCGCGAGTCGATGGATTTGATTTTGGAATTGCTGCGACCCATACGCCATGCACGCCTGCGGGGCATTTTCCACTGTTTTTCAGGCTCAGTACCACAAGCGGAAGCGGCCATCGAAATGGGTTTTCTGCTGGGCATCGGCGGGGTCTTGACTTTTAAAAAATCGGGTCTTGATGCGGTGTTGAGCGAAATAGCGCTCCAACACCTGGTTTTGGAGACTGACGCCCCTTATCTCGCTCCTACCCCCTTCCGAGGCAAACGCAACGAAAGCAGTTATGTAGTGAAGGTAGCAGAAAAACTGGCCGAGGTCAAAGGTATGAGCACGAGCGAAGTAGCGACCATCACCACCCAAAACGCCTTGCAGCTTTTTGGAACTTTATAAAAAAATTAGCGTTTTTGTTGGCAGTAAGCGGGGAAGGTCGTAAATTCGCCGCACTTTAGCTATAAGCACATACAGAGAGGTGCTCGAGTGGTTTAAGAGGTACGCCTGGAAAGCGTATATACCGCAAGGTATCGAGAGTTCGAATCTCTTCCTCTCTGCGAAAGAAAGAGCCGATTCGTCAAATTTGATGAATCGGCTCTTGTCGTTTTAGCACATTTTTTAAGCCCAAGCCTATTGCCGTTGATAAGCCATTGGGTCAGGAT
>JAIYAV010000169.1 GCA_027488855.1 Saprospiraceae bacterium | reverse complement strand
GACCGATTCTCTTTTGCCAAATCCTTAAATTTCTGCTAACAGAAATTTAAACATACTCTAACATTACGACCTTTTTTTATTCTTTCAAATCCTGTCCGAATAAACTGCGCGGACTATTGTTCATGGATTTGCAAAAGATTTTTTAAGAGTAAGTTATATGTTTTGGGTTAATCAGGTGCCTTATTTTGAAGAAGATGTTATGCCTTGTTTTGGGGATAAATGAATACCGGGTACAACACCGGGAGCGTCTCCAATTGCTCCGGCGCAGCCTCAGCGAGCCACCAGTACCAATCATATGGAATGCCCAACTCGTGGCCATCCATCTTCCAGCAGGACATAGAAGCGCTCTGCGGCAATGCGCAGCTGGGTTGTTTTTATGGGTTTGTATTCAGCTAAAGCAGGTTTTTTGAAGCTGTCTTGTTTTCCTATACAATAAGGGTTCATTCAGAAAGAATCTCCCTTTTCACACTCCGCCGCCCCTCCAACAACCCCAGCACCGACAAATCCTCATCCAAATCCTCCCAGGAAATCCCCTGCCCTCCAGCAATCAAGCGCCAGTTGTTCAATTGTTCCGGCGTAGCTTCAGCGAGCCGCCAGTACCAATCATATGGAATACCCAGTTCGCGGCCATCTTCCAGCAGGACATAAAAGCGCTCTGCGGCAATGCGCACTTGGGTTGCTTTGATGGGTTTGTATTCAGCTAAAGAACTCATACCACTTTTTTTTGAAGTTATCCTGCTCTTCCCCTACGATTTCTTCTGCCTGCTTTTCTTCTTTTTTACTGAAGTTGTGCATGTAGTCTTTCTTTACTGGATCAATCCAATACTTACCGTAGCCATCTCCTTTTTCAACATGAACATGAGGTGGTTCGGTGTTTTCGTTGCTGTAGAAGAAGAATCGAAAGCCTAGTTTACGGAATATTGTTGGCATACAGAGTGTGTTTAGTTAAGCATTCAGGCTTACCATGCAACGTTTCTAAACTGCTCTGTTTTGATTTGCAAAATAAGGGTTCTTACTGATAAAAGCAACAATTTTCAGGCTTCCCACTCCTCCGCCCCTCCAACAACCCCAGCACCGACAAATCCTCCTCCAAATCCTCCCAGGAAATTCCCTGCCCTCCAGCGATCATTTGAACACAGAGGCGTGCACCAATCACCACATCTTTATGTGGATGCCCGCTCTTACACGTCCCGTTACCTTTGTCGTATCAAAAAAGCCATCGGGTACACAACCTTGTGGTAATGATCCATCAAGCATTATGAACATAAGAGTTTCAGTGTTTATACATGGCTGATTATTAGCATTTTTTAATCAGAAACCTTTGTGTTCATTCATTCTAACACCAATTTAAAATCCTTACAATGAAAAATTCCATTTCAATTTTGCTGATTTATTTGACCTCTCTTTGTGCTCAAGCACAGCCAATCCCGCAGCGCACGGTTTGGCTGCCATTTGACGGTCAGGAGCACGAGGTTGGCGCTGCATCACGTAGTGGCGACCTAAATTGGATCACCACCTGGGCAGGGAATAACCAGACAGGGATTCTGGCAAAAACATCGCAGGTCGATGTCCCTGCTGGCGATTGGGTTGCGATCTTTCAGGTTTATCACAAACAGTCTGCGGGAAAGTCCTTGGCTAAGTTGCTGGTCAAATCCAATAGAACGATAATTAAAAGTGTGGAACTTACCAGCGCTACGTTTGACAATTTCATCGATGGAGGATATCAGCGTGGCAGCATCGAGTTTGCCCTTTCAGAGACAACCCCAAATGTCACGTTGGAACTGCAGGATTACAACAATCACTTCATCTGGGTCGGTGCGATCAGCTTGCAACGGAAACAAAAGCCGGTATACGTCATTGGCCACCAATGTAGCACTTGGAATAAAGTCGTCAACTATGTGAATGATGGAGCCAATGCCGCAGAATTTGACATCACCCCCGAAAGCAACCCAGCCAGTGACGAAACTGCTTTCAGTGTTTTCCACGGTTGGCCACTTCCTGATATACATTTCACCGCGGCAAAGGATTTTAGCGCCTATCTGAAAAACATCAAAATATACATGGATGAAGGCAAGTTGGCAATGGTCATAGTAGATTGCAAAAACCCCTCCTCTCCCAGTGTCGAGACTTATGCGAGTCGATTGGCCACAAACTTGAAGAACCACAAATTCGACCTCGAACGAACTGTAGTGTCCGTACCGAAAGATCATGCAAAAGCTTTCGCCGCTGAAATGAAAAAAAACGGATTCCCTTGCCATGTGGATTCGTACTATGAGAGCTACCCATCGCAAAGTGACCGTGACCTTTCTGCCATACAGGACTGGGTCACAACGATCAGGGATGCTGGTGCAACAATGGTCGGTGTAGGAAAGGACCACAAGGTCCGAGGCGAGTTCTTTCGCTATGCCTACTGGTTGACTGGCCTATTGAAAGAACGCGATGCCTCCAATAAATTTAAAAAGATTTATTTCTGGACGGCAAACACGGCATACATCGCTCGGCAAGTGTTGGACTATGGGGTGGACGGTATTCTAACCGATGAACCTAAAACTATCACTAATGTCATTAAGGAAGCTCCGTACAATCAGATATTCCGAATGGCAACTGCCAAAGATAAAGTCTCCACTGTGCATGGCGCGGTCAATAATAAAGGCATTATGCTCTATCATTTAAACAAGAACAATGCATTAATACATGAAAAAATGCATGACTCGAATTGGGAGTGGAAAATTGTCAACCACTCAGGTAATAAAATTTTATCCACCTTACCTGACGGCAAGGTTTCCCTATTGACTATTGATGACAATGGCAATGCAGTGTCCTATAAAGAAAATGGGCCGAATTGGGAATGGAGGCCCTTCAAGTATGCAGATAACAAGATCTTATTCACCTTGCCCAACGGTAAATATGCGCTGCAGACAGTCGACAACGGGGGGAACGTAATCCGCTGGAATGAGTATGGCCCGACTTGGGAATGGAGGGTTGTTAATCACGCAGACAATAAAATTTTACTCAACTTGGCCAACGGTCAATACGCACTGCAGACACTCGACAATGGGGGGAACGTAATCCGCTGGAATGAGTATGGCCCGACTTGGGAATGGAGGGTTGTTAACTACGCAGACAATAAGATTTTGCTCAACTTACCGAATGGTCAATATGCGCTGCAGACACTCGACAATGAGGGCAACATAATCCGCTGGAATGAATATGGCCCGACTTGGGAGTGGAAGGTTGTTAGTTATTCGGATAATAATATTTTACTCAAATTAAGCAACGGCAGGTATGCAATACAGACAATCGACGATTTAGGCAATATTGTAGGCTGGAATGAATTTGGCCCGTTTCCAGGTTTGGTGGGTTTTCAGTTTAGCAAATAGATAAGCTGAGATAAAAGAGGGCAGTTTTCAAAACAAAACTGCCCTCACTTTCCTTGATCAGATTCTCGAAAACGTCCATTGGATGTTCGTGCAGGTACGTATGAGAGCCTAGACAATTATACCGTCAGAAATCCAAAAAGCCCACTTTCCCACCGCTTTTAAAAATATTGTAGTTTGAGCCGCTACTTAGCGCTACAGTTTCAAGTTTTCGGACTCCGACACCGACAAATCCTCATCCAAATTTTCCCAAAAAATCCCCTGCCCACCGGCAATCAAACGCCAGTTGTTCAACTGTTCCGGGGTAGCTTCGGCGAGCCGCGAGTGCCAATCATAGGGAATGCCCAACTCCCGGCCATCCTCCAGCAGGACAAAAAAGCGCTCTGCGGCAATGCGCACCTGGGTTGCTTTGATGGTTTTGTATTCAGTTGGAGAGGGCATATTTTTTTTAAAGTTGTTTTGTTTTTTCTGTAAAACAAGGGTTCTTTTCAATAAAATCAACCCTCGCAGGGTTCAGCCTAAATCCCTTGGCTTCGCAAAACCCATATTACCACGATACCCACCTTTCGTCCCTAAAGGGACTCGGGAATCATCTGGGGGATTGTCCGGTGCTACCCATGTTTCGTCCCTAGCGGGACTCGGGAATCATCCGGGGGTGATCGGTTGCTACCCATGTTTCGTCCCTAGCGGGACTCGGGTTGCATCTGCCGTTTCTCGCTATCCCACCTTTCGTCCCTGCATGACTCAGGTTGTATCTGGAGAATGTAAGGCTATTTTTGGCCCAACGTCGGGTTCAATGGATTATGATAATCCTATGGGCAATTTGGTTATCATTTCTTCTTTTATTCCCTGCCAATTCAAACACAGCCCGAGTCCCGTAGGGACGAAATGTGGGTAGCAACCGATGCCCCCAGATGATTCCCGAGTCCCTTTAGGGACGAAACGTGGGTAGCAACCGTAGGGACGAAATGTGGGTAGCCGTAGGGACGAAACGTGGGTATTTCCCGTGTAGCCGTTTCATTCCAGCACCCTAAAAATGTACCGTTCATCATATTCTACGCCAAATTTTTTCAACATATCTACATATTCCTCCAAAAAGCTGATCTTAGTGTGGTGGGTTTCTTGCTCTTGGATGTAGCGAATCACACGTTGCACCTGGCTTTTGCTGTGCGAAAATGCGCCATAGCCTTCCTGCCACTTGAAGTGATGCCGCACCAGGCGATTTTCATTGATCCAGCCGGAGCTGTCTTCTTTGACTTCTTTGATCAGCTCGGCAACGGACTGAGTTGGGCGTAGGCCAATCAATAGGTGCACATGATCAGCCATGCCATTGATTTGAAGCATTTTATGGCCGTGGTTTTGCACGATGCCGGTGATGTAGGAAAAAAGAGCGGGTCGCCAGGATTTGTCTAGGGTAGCATTCCGGTATTTGGGTGCAAATACGTAGTGGATGTGAATTTGGGTGTAGGTATTCGCCATAAGGATATTTGGTATTGACAATGTTCTGGATAAAGATAAAAAACTGTGCAAAACCCCTCTATTTTACCACGATACCCACCTTTCGTCCCTACGGTGCTACCCACGTTTCGTCCCTACGGGACTCGGGAATCATCCGGGGGTGATCGGTTGCTACCTATATTTCGTCCCTAGCGGGACTCGGGTTGCATCTGACGTTTCCCGCTACCATATTGCGTCCCTAAGGTTGCTACCCACCTTTCGTCCCCACGACCTCCAGATTCAATGCAATACTCATTTGAAAAATCAGCGTACTGTTTTTATATTGAGAACAGAAGCATTTTACCATGCATTAAGCAGAAATCGGAAACAGCATGAGGCCAGAAGAGTACCGACCAGAAGCAACTCCCCACTCATTGACGGAACATTTGCCCGCTGAACACTACGCCATTGAAATAAATTCGGTAGACATACAATCCCGGCGGCAAGGAGGAGGCATCCCAATGTATAGTATGTGCTCCAGTTTCCTGTTTTTCGTGTAATAATCCTGCAACCAGTCGGCCGCTGGCATCCAGCACGTCGATTTGAACCAAGCCCTTTGCTGGTATTTGGTAGTGGATGGCAGTTTTTTGAGAGAAAGGGTTAGGAGAGTTGGAATGGGCGACCGACTCCCTGGTTGGTTTGCCAGATACCGACGACAAAACGTCCAAAACGCTGGTAGCCCAAGAAGTGCCTACCCGGATACCATCGAGTTTAATATTGCATCCGTTTATGCCTGTTTGGGCATAATTGTTGTTCAACACCACAGAAGCCTGCCCTGTATAATCGCCTCCGTCATTCGTACCCGCAGCGGGCGTTGCAGGTTCAGTCGCAGGTACGCCTTGCGTAAACACATACAAGCTGCTGGCATCATTGCCGGTGCCATTGACAATAGAATATTTCAGGACGACGAGATAGGTTTTCCCGCGCTCAAACGTATTGCTCGCGTATGAAATGGTATTTTCGATTTCCTTTTGTACCCCCAGGCTGAAAGTTGAATCCGACAATCGCTTAATATACAGGCTTGTGTTGAGGTTCGTTCCACCTGTATTGGGGTTGAATGAAATAAAATATCCTTCAGTCACGGTCGACGGCAAACTGTCTACTTGAATCATCAAAGACATATAAGCGGCCCCTGCGGTAATTGCGCTATCCAGATTTTTTATAACCACATCTCCATTGCCTGCATTGGCTATCTGGCAGGCGTTACCCTTGGCCGAACCGACATAATCCTTGTAAGTAAGCCCGGGAGCGACCACCTTTATATTGTAAGGAAAATCAATGCCTGATTTAAACCAATCATTATTGTTCTCAAGATTGCCTATCGGTCCAAAGAGGAAATCTTCGGTGAATACTTTCTGAGAAAAGGCTGCGGCATGCAGAGCGCATATACAGGCGAAGACAAGGATCAATTTTTTCATGTTGTTTGAATAATTTTTGGTTTCTATATGGAGGCGAAAATAGAACAAACCAGCGATATGGCAAAGGAACCTAAGTCTGTTTTGCCTCGGGAGCTATCCCCGCAAATTAAGGTTAGCGTTAACCAAGTTGCCCCACTAACTCCCACCCAGGCACGACGCGCACACTCTCCATTTCCTGTAAAACAAGGGTTCTTTTCAATAAAATCAACCCTCGCAGGGTTCAGCCTAAATCCCTTGGCTTCGCAAAACCCATATTACCACGATACCCACCTTT
>JAIYAV010000208.1 GCA_027488855.1 Saprospiraceae bacterium | reverse complement strand
GTGCTAAATGATGAGGCGCTAATGGGCGCAAATCGCTTCTCCATGGCTGTACCTTGTGTTTACTATATAGAACGCTTTTATTATACTACTTGTGTGTATACCGTAGCCCTAGCGGGGCTCCCGTTGCGCTAAAAATCATTATTTCAACGACAGAACAAGTCGCTGCAGTAGCTCACTTATAAACTCATGTACTCTTGTATTCAGAACTCTAAACTCAAAAAAACCTTATGCCCAAACTAAAAGGCATTACATCAATTTCTTGTTAATCAACTCACTTCAAACCCATATATTTTTCCCACCACTGACATAGGGTTGTCACTCCCCCCACTTAACTTTGCCCTGCAACAAACACGACCGCCATGCCCGAAAAGGAAATAGAAACATTTTGCCCGAGCAGTCGCCAGGAGTGGCGGCAATGGTTACATGAAAACCACCAGTCCAAACAGTCAATCTGGCTGGTGTATTACAAAAAGAAAACGAAGATTCCTTCCATCACCTGGAGCGAAGTTGTCGATGAAGCCCTCTGCTTCGGCTGGATCGACAGCACAGCCAAACCCATTGATGAGGAAAAATACATGCAGTTCATCACCCGCAGAAAACCCAAAAGTGTTTGGTCAAAAATCAACAAGGATAAGGTTCAACGTTTGATCGAGGAAGACCTGATGATGCCCGCAGGGCATGCCAGTATTGAAATTGCCAAACAAAACGGCTCTTGGAGCATTTTGGACGAAGCGGAAGCCTTGATCATTCCTCCCGATTTGGAAAAAGGATTTGCAGCCCAACCCGGCTCAAAGGAGGCTTTTTTGAGCTTGAGCAAATCGGCTCAAAAAGTCTTGCTGTATGGGTTGGTTTTGGCCAAACAGGCTGCGACAAGAGAGAAAAGGATTGGGGAGGTTGTGGCGAGGGTGGTAGAGACTATTGCGAAAAAAACCATTTAAACATGAATCCTCCCGAATTTACAAGTATCACAATGAAAAAATGAGCACAAAGGACACAAAGGCAGCACAAAGGACACAAAGACGCGATTTTGACAAAGCAATACGCCTAGACTTTATCTTATTTTGGATGTAAAGCCTCGTCAACGTCTCACCTTTGTGTCCTTTGTGCTGCCTTTGGGTTCTTTGTGCTAAAAAAATGTCGCTTTATGGTTTCTGTAAAATTCGGGATGGCTCATGTTTTGCATATCAGGCCAGTTTATTAAACCCTAGCCTTAGCCAAAATTTCTTCCTCCGTAATGTTTCGGAAGGAAAACTTGTACCCTTCGTAAACGGCAATGCCATAAAACAAAATGTCCATCACACCAAAGGACTACACCATTACCGAAGAGACTGAACTGAGTGCGTTGATCATTTGGTAGGCTTCAAAAAAGGAAACATTGGCTTCTTTGGCAAAGTAAAATACGATGCCCAGATAATTGCCAATCAAACAGCCCAAAAGCGACAATCCTGCGCCCAAATAACCGAACTGAGGGTCAATTCCTTTGCCAGCAATCCGTACTGCTATTCCCACCAAAAAGCCTATGCCAACGGCCATATAACCAATTTGGTAGCCCGTCAATGAGGTAATCAGCCCCCATAAAGCGGCACCGATTAATGCAGCCAGAGTGCCTACCAAAATGGCTAAGGGAAAATTTTGTTCAATGCGGAGGTCTTCCAGGTACTCGTTTAGTTTGTTTTGATCGATTTGGGGTTCGACCGTGGAATTAAAATCTTGGGTTTGATTTTCCATGCTGGGTTTTGTGTATTAAGAGGTTTGTAAATTGGTTTCGGGGACATAACTTGGGATTGAAAGGAAAAGTTCCCGAATTGTCTCCCGCCAAAAAACTATCCCTAGTCTCCTGATTATTTTTACAATTTATCGTACTTTTCAGCATCCGCCCCGAACTTAAGCCTGGTACCCTTTTGACTCCTGCTAACACTTAAGGGTGCATAAAATCCAAGTAACGGAACTAGCCAAAACAAGTATCCTTCCATGATCGACCCAACTCAAAACGCCCTTCATCTTCGAGATTTTTCCTCCGATTGGACTCAAATCCATTTCGACTATGTTAATTTACAAAAGCCAATTTCAGAGCTTACCTTGTCTGACCTAATCTGGTGTTTGCGAAAAAGAACATTTACAGAGCCCATAGTCGATTTAGTATTGGACAAAATCAGGGACAACTGGAGTAAGATTGACCAACATTACACCACTGAAATATGCGAATGGTATGAAGAATCCATACGGCTGATCATTGCATTTCCATTTTCCTTTTGGGATACAAAGCACCAAACGCACAAGGAATTTTGTAATTACATCAGCAAATCTGAAAAGCGAAATTTAGAGATTGAAAAAAGTATGATTGACCAATTCCTGTCCTACACGCCACAAATAGTATGCTGGGCGAAAGCAGATAATGACTCATTTAAATGGAATTTAGGCATCGGGCAAGGAATGGATTTAGCGGGCAATATCATCGAAGCGCAACAATTGATAAAAAAACTAAAAATCGCTATTTTACACCAACAAAGCATATTCATTGAATCAAGCTGGAGTGCTTTATCCACTGAAGAAGAAATATTGAACTTCATCGCTCATGAATACGCAGAATATGGGGAATTGATGCAGGACATCCAGGCTTTTATCGCAAAAGAGAAAAAAATAAAAACCATAACCCCGTCCAACTTATAAGCAATACCAAAGCAACTATTCTATCTTCCAATCCAACTGGGTTAACCCTCAAAAATCATGAAAGAATACACAGCAATAAAAGTCACTGCATCCAATTATCAAATAGCTGAGCTATTGGAATTAAAACCTCACTTATCCTTTAACGATGAAAATTCTACCAGGCCCCAAACAATCCCTGGATGGCTAGTGAAAGAAGACAATGGTCTCTTAATCTATGAAACACAAGGTTATTATGAAGGTATTCCACTCAGCCAAGCCAACCAGGGTACAAAAATTGAACTATACAAAGACTGGCGGCAAAAAAACAAAGTTGGAGATGGACTCATTCATGCTAAATATTTTGTAAAGGCAAAGCGCAATGATTGGAAAATAAAAGTTGAATTAAACGAATCAAACAGCCTGATTTTGCCTTTCTACATGGAGTTTTCACAAGAAGAGAAAGAGTTATTAGAATATGGCAATATCCCTCAGCAGATGGAAGACAAGTGGTTTTCCTACCTTGAAAATAATGTCATCCATTTCCTCAGAAGCTGGACAGGTATTGAAATATTCAAAGCTAACCTAGAAAGCACAGCAAATGATCGATGGGCCATTCAAACACTTCATCTGAACAATGACCCTGAATCTCTGGGCGTAAGTAGGTCAAATCTTTTCAAGGATTTGGTTGAGCTTAGAATTCGAAGAATGCAGAATGTCACGCAATAACATCCAAATCTTATTTCCTATCTTTATCATCCAAAAATGCACTAAGTTCACCAACCCATATACACCATGCCAGTCCCCAATTCCTCTCAAGCCGCCCGCCCATTTGGGATGTCGAATACCTGCGACAGCACCTCTAATACGCCGTCGACCTGGGATTTTGTAGCTTTAAGTTAAACTACAATCTATGGAAACACTCTCCACCTTTTGGCAACTCGACTTCCATGTGCTAAAGCTTGGCCCTTACAGTCTGAGCCTGATCGAAGTCCTCGTCGTCGTATTTAGCCTAACGGGTACCTATTTTAGCCGTTTGGGTTGGCTGCTAACCCTACTGGCCAATGTTTGTTTTTTCCTCTTTTTTCACCAAATTCAGTTGTATGGCTTGATGGCGGCGCAAGTTATTTTGTTCATTTTCAATTTGGTGTGGGGCATTCGCTCTGGTACTACAAATGGACAACCCATCAAAAAACTGGACAGCATGGGCCTGATCATCAGTTGCATCGCCATTTTTATGCCGAGTATTTCTTTGGTGCTTGCACTGATCGAGCTGCCCAGTTATTTTCCCGAATATTTCCCGCTGCCTGCTACTTTTGCTATGCTGGATGCCTTGCTGGCCATAGGCAGTATTGTGGCAACGGTGCTGTTGGCGCGCCGTTTTACAGAGGCCTGGGTGTATTGGATCATTATCCACAGTTTGCTGATCGTTGTGCTGGCCTGGAAAGGTTATTATGTGGCTACGGCGGGGCAAATGGTGTTGTTGGGGTATGCGGCGAATGAGTATTTGGTGTGGCGGAGTTTGTGGAGGCAAGAGAAAAAGTAAAACACCCTGGTAAGTAACCAATTGACCCTGACACAGGAAATAGTGGCACGAATGGCGAAAAAAGCATTCGACTTAAGAAATCACAATTTCACCTAAAAACTACATTCCTCCTTTTTTTCCCCTAACTTGGAAAAAAACAACACATGTCAACCAAAAACAAAAAACAGTTTGGCGTATGGATGGATTCCCATCATGCGATCATTGTCGGCAAAGAAAACAATGAGGATGAGGCTTTTGTTGCGCTGGGAACGGTGGACAATCGGGGTTCAGCCAGTAATTCCAGTGAAAATGCAGCCAACAACCAAGAAATTGGGTTGACCCATAAGTTCTTCAAGGAGATTGCTGCCATTATGCCCAACATAGATGAAGTGCACGTGACCGGGACGGGCCAGATTCAGGAACAATTCATTCATTTCCTTGCCGACACGCCACAGTACAAAAATGCCGTGTCTACGACCAGTACCTCGAATAAAATGCCAGCGGAGCAGTTGATTGCTTTTATTTCCGAGCATTTTAATTGATCGAATACAGGTACGCAGTTGTGGTACAAAACAGTTCGTCATCCCGAGTTTTTGGGAGCACGAAATGCGAAAGCAGTTGAATTTTGAACAGCCCCAGGGTCATCCATTCTTTTCCAATGGGTCATTTACCCTTAGTTTCGTTATTTTGGGGTAGACGGACATTGTTGCGTTACGTAAAATATGGTAGAGACGCACGCGACCGTGCGTCTCTACCACACAAGCCAATAATTTAGCCCTCCTTTCTGCATAGGGGTAAAGCCTCGATCCAGCCCAAGCGCAATCCATTTTTCAAGCAAGCCAGATCAAGGCTTTTGATTGTCAGCGATAAAAACAAGTAAAAATTCCATCAATAAAAATTTCTGTCGTGACTGCTCGACATGTATGGTTTTTTCATTATTTTTAAGCACATTTTCGAACTCCAGCCTGCCTTGATGTAAAATACGAGTTGTTCCTTTTATTTCATCAAATCAATTGGTTCCCCAATTTGAAATTTCAAAACAATGGCAGAAATCATTCAAATTAAAAACAATTTCTTCTACCTCAACAACCAACGCTGGTCTCCTAAAGGGGTATGCTATCAACCGCAAGATGGAGTAGATCCGCTTTCGGATGACAAACTATCGGTCATTCAATCCCTGGTTGAGGGTAATTGGAAAAAACTGGGTATCAATGCCGTCAGGGTATATCAAGTCGATCCTAGTTTGCCTCATGATCAGGTCATGAACTACCTGGCCGCAAACAATATTTACGTGGAAATAGGCGCAGTGACTGGCCAAACGGCAGTTAATGCCAGTAATCCACAATATACTGGTAGTTTTTTGCGCCGCATCAAAAGTGTAGCGGATGCTTTTGCCAAGTACAACAATGTGCTTTATTTTTCCATTTCAAACGAAGCCATTACCCCTGGTTTGTCCCCGGGATATGCCATTCCAAGCATTATCAAAGCAGCAGCCCGCGATTTGCGTGCCTATATGGCTCAACAGGGATATCGCAATGTACCGATTGGGTGTGCTGAACGGGATGAACCTCAGTACACCATCCCTGCCGCTGCTGCCTACGTTTGTGGCCCCGTCAACGAACGCCTGGATATTCTGGGGTACAACTGCTACCGCTGGGCAGGCGGAGGTTTACAAGGACAACTTAACGCCTATTATCAGCTCTATCAACAATTTATGTTCAATGGTGCTACTCCGGTAATCCCCATCATCATGACAGAATTTGGAGCCAACAGCGTTAACCCACGTTTATTTGATGATATTCCGTATCTCTTTGGCAACCAAAATGTAGTGTCAAATGGGAACAGTGTAAATATGGCCGATATATTTTCAGGAGGGTTTGTTTTTCGTTATCAGGAAGATGGTCAGCATTTTGGCTTGGTTGATTCCAACAACAATCCTACTTCATTTGGTGGGTTTGACAACTTACAAAAAGCTTTCCAAGCCATCAGCAGTTTTATAGCAGGTACACCTAACACATCTGGGGTTATGAATTGTGGTGTATTAAGTGGTAATCCCTACAACCTGCCACTCCCTCCTACCCCAGGAGGTGGCAATGGGATACCTAACGACCTTTCCGTTACCGTTACCAATGAAGTTACACCCGGTACCAGCATCGCTTTAACTTGTCATATCGATGGGGACTGGACAACGGTACTAAGTATGAGTCCAAACCAAGCTCCAAGTAAAGCGGTTATTCCAGCAGGTACCACTGAAGTTCAAATTGTATTCAAGTCCACTAAAGACTCAAATTGGTATCAAGCCTGTGGTGTTACTCAACTTGCTTCACTAAAAAATGGTGCCACTATCCGAGGTACTTGGGAAGAGCCGAATGGTCAGGGAGCTTGTCCAATTTCTTAACCATAG
Source organism: Saprospiraceae bacterium (assembly GCA_027488855.1). Lineage (GTDB taxonomy): Bacteria > Bacteroidota > Bacteroidia > Chitinophagales > Saprospiraceae > Haliscomenobacter. The sequence continues at coordinate 70,323 of JAIYAV010000208.1, read as the reverse complement.
ACTCGTATAGGGAAATTTAACATTGAAACCAAAATTCTCCCTTTCATAAGCTGGCCAGTCTGGCAATCCATCACAATTACCAGGCTGGCCATTAGTGTTTCCTTTTTTAATTCCTCACCACATTCTGCACCCAAACCCCTTTTTCCGTTTTTACCCTTACAAAATACATCCCCACTGGCATACTGCTCAAATCTACACTTGCTTCCCGCTGGTTCAGCACCTGTACTGGAGCATTCATCAGTGCCCCATTCACACTGTTCACCAGCACCCGGCGAATGTTCCCCGCGCGTTCTTCCAGCACCAAACGGGTAAGGCCTGAACTTGGGTTCGGATACAGCGCAAAACCACCCTTCTCCACCTCAGCAGTTCCAACTGTCACCCCACTCGTCCGCGCCACCAACCATAGCTTCGGGTCAAACTGCGCCTGGGTGACGTTAAAACCAGGATATACCGTAAACTCTTGCCCATTGAAGGTATTTTCCAAACGCACTTCGTAGGTTTTGCCTCCTGCCCCGGTCAGCACGATCGGCACGGGCATTTCAAAAAAGGAAACCGAGTTGTGTGAAGTTGTTTGATTTAGGCGAATGATCACTTTTTGATCCCCTTCTTTCCGAACGTTGATCTGGTAGGTTGGGTAGCCCTGGCCGTAGTACCAATCCTTAAAAAACTCGGTCAGGTCTTGCTTGCCCGCCGCTTCCAGGTGAGCTTTGAACTGAGGCGTTTTAGCGAAGCCATAAGCGTGTTCAGGCGCGTTGAGGTAATTGCGTACGCCTTGAAAAAAGGCTTGGTCACCCAACTTCCAACGCAGCATGTGCAGTACCATCGACCCTTTGTTGTAGGACAGGCGGCTGCTGAAAATGCGGTCGACACTGGTCGTATCTGTCACAAAAACACTACCTCCGGCCTGGCTAGTGGCACTGTTGATCCGGCCACTTTTAAAACTTTGCCAGAATTGAGGTTTCCGAAATTCGTAAGCCAAGCCAGAAAGGTAGGTGGCAAAACCTTCATTGAGCCAGATGTCCTCCCAGGAGCCACAGGTGGTATGGTCGCCAAACCACTGGTGGGCCAGCTCGTGGGCAAGCAGTTCATAGCCATAGTTGATCACGAAAGTCATGGTTTGATGCTCCATGCCGCCGCCCCAACTGAACTGAGCGTGGCCGTATTTTTCCTTGTGAAAAGGATAATCTACAAAAAGGGAATCGAAGAGTTCGATCACCGGGATCAAGTCTTTGGTGCCCGTTTGGGCAAAGGACTTGTGCTCGGGATACACGTAGTTTTCGATCGGCATCCGCCCCGATTTCAGCTGGGCATAATCGGTGTAGCGTTCATAATTAGTTACCGCAAAAGCGACTAGGTAATTGGCGATGGGGTAACGGTGTTTCCAGCGGTAGGTTTTTTCGCTGCCCTTTTCAATTTCAGCTACCAGTAAACCGTTACTGGCTGCTTTATACGCCTTTGGGCAGGATACCCACATATCAAGGGAATCAATTTTATCGGTCAGGGTTTGTTTGCAGGGCCACCAATCGCGGGCACCATAGGGTTCGGAAAGCGTCCAGATGACGGGAACCCCACTATGGGTGGTTTGTTCAAAAGAGCCAAAGCCATTGTTGTCGGGTTCCCCTTGCCAAAAGATGGCCAAAGAATCCAGTACGGCTTTGTTTAAAGCCTTAGGCAGGTTGATGCGCAAGACCAGATTGGCGTGGGTATAAGTGACTTTTTTGCCTTTGTACAATACGGAATCCACCCGCAGCGGCTCATTGAGGTCGAAGTGGATGGCTGAAAAATTGGCGGCCAGGGTTTGGAAATAGGTCGTCACTTTACCTTTGATGTAACGCCGATTGGGGTCGATGGACAACTCCAGGCGATGATATTTTACATCGTAATCTTCGGAGGGTGCTACTTCCGGGCTCAACAAACTGGCGGTGTAGCCTTTGGCTTCGGCTTCGGCAATGGTATTGATGTCGGCAGGGTTGAAACTGAGCGTTTGGGCATTGCTGCTGAATGACGTAAGGAAGGCAATTAAAAACACGAAGTAAATTCTCATCTTTTTCAGGTTATTTTCCGCATTAGAATGACGCAAAACATGAGTCATTCCGAATTTTTGAAAAGCCAACCGCGGCAGCGGTTGAATCTTGCATAGCCGCGGTCGTCCGCGGACTTGAGGGTTTTGTGAGGTTTAGTAACCGCGGCAGCGGTTGAATTCTGCCCCAGTTTGTTCAACCGCTACCGCGGTTGTGAAACATTCCTCTACCCATTTTTCCGCGGACGACCGCGGCTATGCAAGATTAAATCACTCCGTGATTCTGTTGCCTTATTTAATTAAAATTCGGGATAACTCTTGTTTCTGCATTACTTAGACACAAAGGTATCGGATTCTTCCTGCTCAAACGCAGAATAGTTTAGTCAATTGGCCTACAATTGAGGGGATTCGAAGTACTCACAACCCCATTTTTGCCGCCAGCCGCTCCAAGTGTTTTTGCACCATCCGAATTTCGAGGTAAGAAAAATCATCCCCCAGGGCCGCTTTTACTTCGCCTAAGAACCCTGTTTCACTTTGCTGAAACTGAGCGACGATGGTTTGCATTTTGCTTTCCTCCACAAAATCCAACACCTCTAAATGCCCAGTGCCTACAAAATGGGCAAGGTGGCCCTCAATGGTGGTGGGCGCGAAGCCACGTTCAGCGGCGATTTCTTCGATGGTTTTTCCTGCTTTGTACAAATCGTAACTCAGCGTTTTGGTATCCGTTTTGGGCGGTTTGGGCGCTTCTTCCAAGTCAGGGAGAAACATTTGTATCTCCTGCAAGCCATTTTTGTCTACGTACGCTTTTACCACATTCAAAATATCAGTGCCAAACTGCTTGATTTTAGCAGGCCCCATCCCCTTCACCTTTTTCAGCGCAGCCGTGCTGGTTGGCAACATTTCTACCAATTGTAGGAGCGTTTTTTGGGGCAAAATCATGTAACCTTCGGTGTCGTGATTGGCGGCCAAGTCTTCGCGCCATTTGTGCAGGGCGAAGTACAAATCCGGGTGAGAGGTTTGTTGAGCGACCGTCTTTTTGTTGACCTTGGGTTTGGCGGGTGCACGCAGGTAGTCGATTTCGGCGTTGGCCTTGGTTTGGAGATACTGCTGGGCAACAAAACCTGACTTGGCCTGTACAAAGCACGCTTTTTTGATGAACAATTCTTTTTCCAGGTATTGCAGGGCTTCCAGAGCCAGTTTTTCGATGGCCTTGTTGTCGGTCGCCATCGGGATTTCCTTCAGCAGGGGCATCAGCAGTTCCAGTTTTTCTTCAAAATAAGTGCTGGCTTTTTGGATGCGCTGCTGTAAATCGGCGTTTTCTTCCGGGAGAATGGCTTGCTGAAAGTAACCTTCAATTTGGGGTTTGAACTTGTCGCCAATTACCACAATTTCATTGCGGCACTGCTGTTCAATGAGCAATACCTGGGCCACAGCTTCAGAGGACACGGTATTTTCATGGGTCAAAAAAGTCCGTTTAGCGTTTTCCAACTGCCGTTTTACCACTCGAAAATCGAACAATTCATGGATCAAACCTTGCTGGTATTCGATTTTGGATTGGGTCAAATGGCTTTCGTCGGGGGCATTTTTGTCGGCCTCTTCGGTGTAGTTTTTGACAACCGTATCAGTTCGCACGCTGGATTGGGCGATTTTGGAATAGAGTACAATGCCTTCAAAACTCTTGCAGCGACTCAGGGCCACGTACACCTGCCCATGCGCAAAGGCAGATTGCGCATCGATGATGGCGCGTTCGAAGGTCAAACCCTGGCTTTTGTGGATGGTGATGGCCCAGGCCAGTTTCAGCGGGTATTGTTTGAAGGTACCGAGAATTTCTTCCTTGACTTCTTTGCTTTCTTCGTCCAGGGTGTATTTGACGTTGTTCCATTCATCGGGTTTGACGTCAATTTCTTCTGTGTCGCCGGGGCATTTTACGTAAATCACGTCGTTGACAATGCGGTCTATTTTGCCAATCTTGCCATTGTAATAACGCTTTTCCTGGGAGACGTCATTTTTGACAAACATCACCTGGGCGTTGATTTTGATTTCAAGGACTTCGTCGGTGGGATAGGCAAAGTTCGGAAATTCGCCCGTGATGGTGGCTTTATAGCGCACCACGGAGCCAGGAATGAACCCCAACTTGGAAGCATTGATGTCGCGAGCGGCCTGGTTGTGCGAGGTGAGGGTAATGTAGGCTTCTTCTTCTTTGGGTTGAAAATTGGCGATGTAGCGGCTATTCAGTTGAGCAAGTACTTCCTGGTCAATTTTGTTGTCACGCACCTTGTTCAGCAAGGCGATGAAGTGCTCGTCCGACTGGCGGTAGATGTGTTTGAGTTCGATCTGTACCGTATCGGTTTGTTGCAGCGCCTGACTACCAAAGAAGTATGCGGTTTTGTAATGTTCGCGCAGCAAACTCCATTCCTCGTCTTTGACTACGGGAGGCAACTGATGCAAGTCGCCAATCATCAACAATTGTACCCCACCAAAAGGCAGGAAGCGATCCCGGTGGCGGCGCAATACCTCATCTATGCCATCCAGCACATCGGCGCGTACCATACTGATCTCGTCAATGACCAGCAGATCGAGGCTTTTGATCAAATTGATTTTTTCGCGATTAAAGCGCCGTGTGCGCGTAGGGTCTTCCATTTGCCCCGGCAAATAGGGGCCAAAAGGCAACTGAAAAAAGGAGTGTATCGTCATCCCACCGGCATTGATGGCGGCTACTCCGGTGGAGGCGACCACGACCATCCGTTTGATCGATTCCTGGCGAAGTTGGCGCAAAAAAGTCGTTTTTCCTGTACCAGCTTTACCGGTCAGAAACACATTTTTGCGGGTATTGCGCACATAATCAAAGGCCAGTTCCAGTTGTGGATTGCGCTGCAGATCCATTGAATTTTCGTTTTGTGTGGATAAACTAAACAATACGCAAGTGCCAAACCAAAGATATGGTTTGTACACAAAACGAAAGGTAAGATGTAATGAATAGTTTTAAACTTAAAGGCCAACAAAAATAATACTTTTCTGAAACAAACAAACTTTTTAAACAAATTAATTTTCACTACTTTTGCAAAAGCATGTTTAAGGAACAGGAATAAAATATGTTATGGCTAAGAAGCTGCCAATTGGCTTACAAGATTTTCGGGGGATCATTGAAGATGGCTACAAGTACATTGACAAGACCAGGTATGTACACCAAATGTGCACATCCGGGAAGTTTTATTTTTTAGCCCGCCCCCGGCGTTTTGGCAAGTCCATTACTGTAGCGTTGTTGCAAGAGTTGTACAGTGGAAGCAAGGAGCTATTTACAGGCTTATGGATTGAAAATCAATGGGATTGGAGTAAAAAACATCCTGTGATTCGCATCTCCCTTAAAGACGTTAACTTTGAGCAACTGGGGTTGGAGAAAGGGTTGTTCGATCGGGTACTGGAAGTAAGTGGGGAATTGGGTGTCAAAGCAAAAACCAACAATGCCCGGGATCAGTTTAGAACGGCCATCCATGAGCTGGGTGCCCAGCAAAAAGTAGTGGTATTGATTGATGAATATGATGCGCCAATCGTCCATTATTTAGGAAAAGAAATTGCTCAGGCCCTCCAAAACCGCGAATACCTAAAAAGCTTTTACTCCGTCCTCAAAGAAATGGACCGTTACCTGGAACTGGTATTCATCACCGGGGTCAGTAAATTTTCCAAAGTGGGTATTTTTTCCGGCTTGAACAACCTGGACGATCTCACCATGCATCCCCATTATGCAAATATGCTGGGGTACACGCAAACCGAATTGGAGGAATATTTTCCGACGGAAATAAGTGCTACTGCTCAATCGCTTCAGCTCGACCGCGCTACACTGTTGGATCAGGTACGCTGGTGGTACAACGGGTATCGTTTTCACTTGTCGGCAGAAACGGTGTACAATCCAGTTTCGTTGAATATGTTTTTTAACCGGCAAGAATTTAAAAATTTCTGGTTTGAAACAGGTACTCCGTCATTTTTGATTAACATCCTCAAGGAAAAAGGCTTGTATAACTTTCATTTAACCCCTCAAAGTGAGCAAACTTTTGACACCTTTGACCTGGAAGAACTCAATCCGTTTGGGCTTTTGTACCAAACTGGCTATTTGACCCTCAAATCCCGCACCGAATTTGGTGCCTACTTGTTGGACTATCCAAACCACGAAGTGCAGGACTCCATGAATGGCTATTTGCTGGAGGCTTTTAGCGGTATTCAGCGTGGTGAGGCCCTAACTTTAGTGTATAAATTGGAGACCTTACTTTGTGAACAACGGGTCGATCAAGCGATGGGTATCCTCCAAGCCATGTTCAAAACGATACCCTATCAATTGCACGAACAATACCCAGAGAAATTTTTCCACGCCGCTATTCACCTCTTGTTTACCTATATGGGCCTCAAAGTGCAAAGTGAAGTTTGTACCAGCGATGGGCGGGTAGATGCCGTGGTGGAGACGCCCACTCACATTTACATTTTTGAGTTCAAACTGGATGAAAGCGCTGAAGCCGCACTAACTCAAATTCGGCGCAAAGCTTATTACCAGGCTTTTTGGCAAAAAGGCAAGCCAGTTTTTGGTATCGGGGTGAACATTTCCAGCCAAAGTAAAAACATTGAGGAATGGAAGCTTGAGGCGTTTTAGCTTGGCTCCGCTTCGGCTATTTTGCCCGGCACTTCGGCTCCGCTCAGTGAACGGACAAAATAGTTTGGTCACTGAGCGTAGCCGAAGCGAAGTCAAAACTACAGGTTCCCTCTCCGCGCCTGTTCCCGCTCAATGGCTTCAAAGAGCGCCTTGAAATTGCCTTTGCCAAAAGAAACCGCTCCCTTGCGTTGGATGATTTCAAAGAACAAGGTAGGGCGATCTTCTACGGGTTTGGTGAAGATTTGCAGGAGGTAACCTTCCTCATCGCGATCCACCAGGATGTTTAGGTTTTTGAGGGGTTGCAGGTCTTCGTCAATTTTACCTACCCGTTCCAACAAGTCATCGTAATAACTGGCTGGTACTTCCAGGAATTCCACGCCCCGACTGCGCAATTCCCCTACCGTTTGGATGATGTCGTGGGTGGCTACGGCGATGTGTTGTACGCCCGGGCCACCGTAAAAGTCGAGGTATTCGTCCACCTGTGATTTTTTGCGGCCAGCGGCTGGTTCATTGATGGGGAATTTGATGTAGCCGTTGCCGTTGGAGACTACCTTGGACATCAGGGCGGAGTATTCGGTGGAGATGTCCTTGTCGTCGAAGGTGAGTAGGAGTTTGAAGCCCATCACTTCTTCATAAAAGTTTACCCACTGGTTCATTTGACCCAACTCCACGTTGCCCACGCAGTGATCCACGTATTGCAAGCCAACACTGCCACGGAAGGCAGCACTTTTGCGCGCTACAAAACCGGGCAAGAATACGCCACGGTAGTTTTTGCGTTCTACAAAGGTGTGGATGGTATCGCCGTAGGTTTTGATGGAAGCAATGACAACTTCACCATTTTCATCTTGCAAAACTTTGGGCTCAGCAGCGGATTCAGCACCTCGACGCAGGGTTTCTGCGTACGCAAGGCGGGCATCTTCCACCCACAAGGCCATTACTTTGACCCCATCGCCGTGGCGGCGCACGTGTTCCGAAATTTCGGAAGAGGGCACCAAGGAGGTCGTAAGCACCAGACGGATTTTGCCTTGCTGCAACACGTATGAGGCGCGATCCTTTACGCCCGTTTCTGGCCCGGCGTAGCCGATCATTTCAAAGCCAAAGGCGTGTTCATAAAAATGGGCAGATTGTTTGGCATTCCCGACGTAAAATTCGAGGTGGTCGGTGCCGAGCAGCGGCAGGAAATCTTGGTCGTTATTCAGGGCGGTTTGGGGATTTTCGAGAATGAGTGGCATGTGATTTAAGTTGAAATGTTGAAGAGTTGAAGAGAATAAAGTTGAAATGTTGGGAAGGATGAAAGACCATTTGTACTAAGAAGTTATAAACTTTTGGACTTCTTTTCAACCCTTCAACATTTCAACTTTTCAACTTCGTCCCCACAAAGTTTCTCCAAAAGCTTCACTCAAACCAATACAATTTTCTAATTTTGTCATAAGCAAAACTTATACTGAATCATGGAACTACGTCAATTGCGCTATTTTGTGGCCGTGGCCGAGGAACTGCATTTCAGTAAAGCGGCCCAGCGGCTGTATGTTTCTCAACCTGCGCTGAGTCAACAAATTGCTTTGTTGGAAAATGAGATTGGGGTGGAGCTTTTTATCCGCGCCAGTCGCCAGCACCTGCGCAAAGTAGAGCTCAGCGAAGCCGGGCAACACTTTTTCCAGGCTGCGCAAAAGATTCTGCAACTCAGCCAACAAGCCATCGAACAAGCCCGCGAAATTGGTCTGCACCAGCAAGTGCTACATGTGGGCGTGTACAAAACCGCCTTGCGCGAACGCATCGTGGAATTGCTGCAAGTGCTCAATCGGGATTTTCCCAATGTGGAGGTCAAACTGGTGGAATTCCCCACGCCTCAGAGTGTGCAGGAAGCCGTATTGGCCGAAAAAATCGACCTGGGCCTGACGCTACTCCCGCTGCACTACACGGAACTCAATGCCAAGGTCATCAACAAAGGTAGCCTACGCGTCATCCTTTCTCAACAACATCCACGGGCTCTGGAAGCCTCCATCAGTCTGGAATCCCTGCGCGATGAACGTTGGGTGGAAATCACCCGCAGCCTGCATCCGGTGTACGATGAGATTGAAAAAATGTGCCAATTGGCGGGATTTAGCCGCATGGGCAAAATTGTGCAGGAGGTGTCTTCTTTGGAACTGCTGATCAGTTTGGTGGAAGTGGGCCGGGGTATTGCCTTTATTTCTTCGGCTTATGACCTGAGTAGGGAGCCGAATATTGTGGTGAAGGAATTGGTGCACCTGGATGATAGTCCTTTCGTTTCGGTGGCGATTGATAGTGCACTGGTTTATCTGGGGAAAAATGGATCGCCGCTGGTGCGCGCGGTGGTGGGGGGGATCGGGGAAGGGACGCTGGTGTGAGGGCGATATTATGATGTTTGCACTGCTGGGGGGGGTACCCGAAAGGGCTATGCCCTTCCTTGAGAGATGGCGCCCTTGCAGGGCTAGAGTGTGCGTTCACTTTTGAACCCAAAAGGGCTGCACCCTTCCTTGAGAGATGACGCCCTTGCAGGGCTAGGTTGTGCGTTCACTTTTGAACATGAATTGAGCAATTAGTATTCAACTGACAAGTGTATTTTTGAGCCTATGGAACTAAAGTCATTCATCCAAAAAATCCATCCATTATCACCACAACTCCAGGATGAGTTAGTGGCTAGTTTTCAGTTTTACGAGTTCCCCAAAAATTACTACCTACTGAAACAAGGCCGTACCTGTCATCAGCTTTGGTTTTTGGTCAAGGGGGCGGTGAGGTATTTTTATACCGATGAGGAGGGAAAAGAGGTCAATGTTTGGTTCTCTTTTGAACCCGATATCATTGCCGACACCTCCAGTTTGATCCAACAAACCCCGGCGTTGGAGAGCATTCAACTCCTGGAGGATTCCAGCGTATACGCCATCGACTACGCGGTATTAAAGCGCTTGTTGCAGCAGCACCATGCCCTGGCTTTGTGGTACATCAAACTTTTTGAAACCTACTACGTCCCTCAAATGGAAGATCGGCTCAGCGACTTGCAGTTCTTGAATGCCCGGCAACGTTATGAAAAGCTGCTCGGGCAATTTCCCAATATCACCAACCGCATCAGTCTGGGACATATTGCCTCTTACCTCAACATTTCGCAGGAGACTTTGAGCAGGATTCGATCGGGTAAACAGTGAGCAATTGTTCGTTTTTTTGATCTAGATCAAATTGCTTTTTGACATAGCTCAAAGACATCCAAGCAACCAATCCAGAACTTTGCAGGGTCAATCATTCACAACGTTTAACCCGACCAACCATGAGTTTTCAGGATTTAATTGGACATTTCTTCGAGGCATTTTTTGAGCAGGCCATTTTTTACCTCTTATTCAGTGTGCCGCTTTTTCTCATTTTTTGGGTGATCTGGAAGAAGCGATTTCAACGCATTCGGATTCAAACCCAGCCCCAGGCGACTATCCATCATTTCAAGCACGACTTATGGCACTCGGGCAGTAGCCTGCTCGTCTTTGCGGGGATGGACATTGCACTGTTGTATTTGCAATCGCAGGGTTACACCCGCTTGTATTCTGAGCCCGATCAATACGGATGGTGGTGGCTGCCCCTGAGTTTTGCCCTGCTGCTTTTCCTCAATGACACCTTTTTTTACTGGTCGCACCGCGCCATGCACCACCCTAAACTGTATCCTATCTTTCACCGGGTACACCACGAAAGTACCGACCCTTCGCCCCTCACTTCTTTTTCTTTTCATCCATCTGAAGCGCTGGTGGAAAATGCGATGGGCTTTTTGTTGCCATTTATATTCCCTCTACACATTGGGGTAATCATTGCCTGGCAACTGTATGACATGCTCAACAATGTGGTTGGGCATTTGGGATACGAAGTATATCCTAAAGGGTGGACCAAAATCCCCATCTTGAAATACAAAACGCCCTCCACCCATCACAACATGCACCACCAGTTCTTTGACGGCAACTATGCCCTGTACTTCACTTGGTGGGACAAATGGATGGGCACTGAATTCAAAGATTACGAAACGCGTTATGAAGCGATTTTTAATCGACAACCAACTCAGGAACAAGCTTCTGTGCTGGATGCTAAAAACGCTCAAGGCAGTGCAGTAAAGGCAAAAGTTACCGCCCAAATCGACAAGAGCGTCTACCATTTTGAAGTAGGTGATGCTGAAACCATCTTACAAGCGGCATTGGCCCAGCAAATCCCTTTGCCACATTCTTGCAAGCGAGGCCTGTGTGGTACTTGCAAGCTGCACTGCACGAGTGGAAGTGTTCAAATGCAAAAGCAGGGTGCGCTGACTGATGGGGAAGTGGCAGCGGGTTATATTTTGACCTGTCAGGCTTTGCCGCTGAGTGAGGTTGTTTCGATAGAAGGATGAATGGTACTACTTGAGGGTAGAGCTTATCGTGAACCGTTACCTGGTAAATGTCGCTATTACATGGCTAGGCAAAGCGCTTACCTTTTTTGAACAGGTTCTGATCTTGTGGTAGAATTCCATTGACAAATCCACTTTAAAAACTGTATTTTTGCTGTAAAGGAATTTATAAACTTGCTATGGAAAAAATAGCTCGGTACCGCGAAATCATCAAAAACATCATTCAAGCTCACGTGTATCCTCCAACCAGACATATCGACGAGTACGAAGCTCAGGTAGTAACTGATGAAAAAGGCGATCATTATTACTTGATGAAAATAGGCTGGGATGGCACCAAACGCTTACATGGTTGTACACTTCATTTTGACATCAAAAATGGGAAAATTTGGATTCAGGAAGATTGGACTGAAGAAGGTGTGATTGATGAATTACTGGAAGCAGGGGTTCCTGCTGAGGATATTGTGCCTTCTTTTAGGTCGCCAGAGGTGAGACGGCATTTGGGGTTGGCGGTGTCTTGAATTTCATAATCGAATGTTCAATGATTATATAAGTATGCCTTACTTAAATTCTGCACTCTTCCTAATTTTCTTCGCGTTAAGCCTTCCCCTCATTGCTCAAGGGAACCAAACCCTAATCAACAACAAAGCATTCAATAGCGTCTTCAGCAAAGTAAAAACTGGTAACTTTAATGGGACTGCCAATGGTATTTTGTTCATCAAGAATACCGAATTGCAGGAAGTGATTTTGGATTTCCAAGGCAGCAAAGCCCTCTTAAACATCGAAGCTGAGGTTGAAGAAATTTACGATGTGAGCACCAAAAGGTATCGAGCTTCAACCACCAGCGGCAAAACCAGCATCGAATACAATACCTACAACTATGGCAACGAATTAATCATAAAGCTTTCCAAGGATACTTTTCAAGTTGGGCTATTGGATGGGGCCAGTGATGCGGTTATTGATGGTGTGAAATATTTCTATAAAGCCGAAAAAGAGACGGAATATCTGATCCTAAAAATTGAAAAGGTGTTGATTTTAAGCAACTTTCGTACCCTTATAAACGGTATGAAACGCAACGGCGACACTTTAGAATCTATAAAACCAAAAGAAAAATTTATTCAATTGTTGCCGAATTCGGTTGTCGTCTTTGCCATCAATCGAAACAATAATTGAATCAATAAATTATCTTCGTCCTCAAACAATCTACGGCTCAACATGACCACCAAGCTACCCATCACCATCCCCCTATCCAAAGGCAAACTTTTGCTCTCCACCCTTGGCGCGTTCGCCTTTGTCGCCATTGGTTTTTGGTTTGTGCTGGCACCACCGAGCAGAACGGGTTCCTCGCTGGAATCTACTTTCTTGATGGTTTTAGGCCTGGTTTCTATTCTATTTTTCGGCGGCATTACCATCCTGATCATCCGTAAACTTTTCGACTCACGTCCAGGATTAATCATCAATGAGCAGGGCATAAGCGACAACTCCGGCGGGCTTTCCCTAGGTCTAATTTTATGGCACGACATTGTAGATATTCAGGTACAGCAAATCCAGAGCCAGCGACTAATCCTCATTTTGGTCAAAAACCCGCAGGATTACCTTGATCGGCAAAGCAATGGCTGGAAGCGAAAATTGATGGCCATGAACTACCGGCAGTACGGAACACCTTTGAGCATCAGTAGCAATGGTTTGAAAATTTCATTTGCGGCATTGCTGGAAATCTTGAAGCATCATTTGGCTACATTTTATCAGACAATTAGGTGAAAAGCCAATAAGCTTGTGCCGAGTTGATTACCAAATAATTAGTGACCTATGCACGATCTAAACCCCTCGCCGAAAGTTTTATACTTTCGGGGCTGTCGAGCAAAGTACCGCTACTTTAACTCCCCGAAAGTCTAAAACTTTCGGGGAGAGATTTTAGATTTGAGCACATTCCCTTAGTTTTTTTCTAAAACCTAAAAACTGACAACCATGCATCCCAAACGCCCCCTCATCCAAGCCAACGAACTCCTGCAACTCGCTAACTCCCCAGACCTGGTCCTCATTGACGCCACCAACGGCAAAAATGCCCGGGAAAATTACACCCAAAAACACCTAGCGGGTGCCCTATTTGTAGACCTCGACCGTCAATTGGCCGACATCAAAGCGGATGTGTCCCAGGGTGGCAGGCACCCATTGCCTACCCTGACCCAATTTTCCGAAACCTTGGGCAAACTCGGCATCAGCCCACAAAGCCACGTGGTAGTATACGACGACAAAAGTGGGGCCAATGCCGCAGCCCGTTTTTGGTGGATGCTCCTCGCCATCGGACATTCCAGGGTTCAAGTCCTCGACGGTGGCATTCAGGCTGCGGAGCGAGCTGGTTTTCCCATGAGTACTGGCCTGGAGCACCCCAAAGAAAGCCTCCTGTACCCCATCAACGCCTGGCAATTGCCCCAGGCCGATATTGCCGAGGTGGAACAAGTCGCTCAAAATCCCGATTACCTGGTTATCGATGTACGGGACCACGACCGGTACCTCGGTTTGGTAGAGCCCATTGATTTGATTGCCGGGCACATTCCCGGAGCCATCAATATCCCCTTCAGTGAAAACCTAGATGCGGATGGTTTATTTAAGTCGCCTGCCGAGTTAAAAGCCATGTATCAGAAAGCTTTTGCCGAAAGGCCCGCCGATCAAGTGATCGTCCACTGCGGCTCGGGGGTGACGGCTTGTCACACCTTATTGGCGGTAGCGCAGGCTGGTTTGGAGATTCCAAAACTCTATGTTGGCTCCTGGAGTGAGTGGTCGAGGAACAAATGTTAAATAGACTTGAGGCGAGTTGATTATCAGGTAATTGGGTGAATCGTTAGGCATAACGACCAGCGGCAGCGCCGCCAAAACGTCTGTAGCTCAAGGAACGAAGATAGATTTTAAGGTACGTAGTACCGGAACCATTGCCCTTTGTTCCGGTACTACGTACCTTAACAGCATTGCAGGGTCTAAATGCTACAGACGTTTTGGCGGCGCTGCCGCTAGTCGTCACGCCTAAGTGTGTAACTTATTGATAGTTAATTCACCTCAAGTCTAATGTTTTGCTTGCACGATTTTTTGTTGTTATCTTATGCAGTAAAAGGTAAAAACGTCTTTAAATCCGAGTTTAAAACATTGGTGGAGGCAGCGAAGAAGTTATGAGTAACAATCAAAACAAACACATCCAAGCAATCAAATTAGGCTTTACCTGCTCCCAAAAATGGGAAGCCATGGAACCTGTTTCGGGAGGCCGTTATTGCCAGGATTGCCAAAAGGAGGTCATTGATTTCACTCAACTATCCGATCAAGAAATCATTGGATATTTTGAGCAAAAAAGGAAGGTAAAAACCTGTGGGCATTTTAGAGAAGAGCAACTAAACCAACTAAACAGGAGCCTCAAACAGCCACCGAGGGCTTCTCTTCAACAATCCCTAAGCACCCTTGCATTAGGCACCCTACTTACAGCCAGTTCCTGTCAAACCAGCAAAGGGATCAACCATTCTAACTGTAAGGACCATAAATCACATTATGAAATAGTGAATAAATCCATCGATAAAAAATATACCACCAATGCTGAAATTGTTGGAACCGTTGTATCGGAAGACAATGAACCACTTTCGGATGTAATCATCCAAATTGGAAATACTACAATTGGTGCTGTCTCTGATGTAGATGGTGAGTTCAGGTTAGTAGTGCCTGCTGATTTGATGCAAGCAAAGGTCTTGAATACCAAGTATCTCGGTTTTGAGAACTTACAAATCAATCTTGATGAAATAACAGACAAAAAAATTAAAATCACTTTGGTCGATGATCCCAATTTATTAACTGGTGAAGTTGTGGTAGTGAGGCCGTCTTTTCCAAAAAGAATTTGGCAACGGATTTTCCGATGATGTACAATCTGGTGTATCTTGTTCAGCACAAAACCAAGTTCACCATGCGTCTTTCCTTAGCCTTACTCCTTGCTGTCTGCTTGATCAGCAGCTGTCAATCCGAATCAGCCACCACCAACAAAGGTTCTGCCCAATACAGCGACCTCATTGCCCTCTTCAAAACCTGGCGCAGCTTCGAAACGCCGCCCTTACGCGATGAGGCTCCCGATTACACCGCTGCCACGTTTCAAAAACGCCAACCCGAGTTCAAAAAGCTCCAATCCAAACTCCTGGCCATGGATACCAGCAACTGGACCATTCCCCAACGCGTAGATTGGACCATCCTCTGGGCGGAAATGAATGGCTACGATTTCAACCAGCGCGTACTCCAGCCCTGGGCACGTGACCCCGCTTTTTACCAATCCATCTATACCGACCGCAGCGATGTGCCGGCGCACGAAGGCCCAACGCATCACCGGGTTACTGACCTTTGGACCTACACTTTCCCTCTGAGTCCAAAAGAAAAAGAGCGTTTGTTGAGTGATTTGTGGGTTATCCCGGCACTGAACGAACAAGCTCAACTCAACCTCACTGGCAATGCCAAAGACCTCTGGATTGCCGGGATTCGCGACATTCGCTCCCAAAGTGACAATTTAAAGGCCATGCTGGATTTGCCTGGGGTAAAAACCGACGCCCAACTGGCGAAAACCATCCAAACCTGTATTGCCTCCACCGACCATTTCGTTGGTTGGTTGGAAAAAGAGGCCAAAACCAAAACCGGCCCCTCCGGCATTGGCAAAGAAAACTATACCTGGTACCAGCAAAACGTCCACCTCGTGCCCCTGACTTGGGACGATGAAGTACTGCTCCTCAAACGGGAACTCGCCCGCGCCTGGTCGGCCCTCAAGCTCGAAGAACACGCCAACCGCAAACTACCTGAGCTCGTCGCCGTCGACTCCCCCGAAGCTTACGATGCGCTGGCCAAACGCGCCGCACAAAGCCTGCTCAATTTTCTCAAAAATGACGAGATCATGAGCATGAAAGACTATTACACTCCAGCCCTGGAAGCCCATTTGGGCAAATTTGTGCCACAGGAAAAACGCAATTTTTTCTGGATCACCGTGCATTACGACCCGCGCCCGCTGTACTCCCATTTTTACCACTGGTTTGAATTGGCGCTAATGGATAAAGAACCACATGCCAATGAGATCCGCCGTGCGCCCTTGCTCTACAACATTTTCGACTCCCACAACGAAGGCATCGCCACCGCTGTAGAGGAAATGTTCTTGCAGGCGGGCTTGTACAAGGATGATCCCCGGGTACGCGAGATCGTGCACATCATGCTGGCCCAGCGGGCTGCCCGTGGGCTGGGCTCCCTCTACGCCCACGCCAACGAGATGACCATGGCCGAGGCCGGAGGTCTACATGTGGACTACACCCCCCGAGGCTGGATGAAAACCGAACCCGAACTACGGATTTTCGAACAACACCTCTACCTCCGTCAGCCAGGGTATGGCACCAGTTACCTGACTGGAAAGTACTTGATTGAAAATACCATGATGGATTTTGCCCGTTTGAAGGAGCTGAAACAAGAGCCTTTTCAGATCAAAGAGTTTCTGGATCGCTTCAATGCCATGGGTAATATTCCAGTGAGTTTAGGGCATTGGGAGATGACGGGGGTGGAAGCTCCTATATCAAGTAAACACTAAGGAGAGTAATTGCGCCTGTTTCCAAATGGACTTCTTGACCTGTTGTAAAATCATCGGTATCTTTGAATACTAAGGAACGGGTTCAGAATAAAGTAACAGTTTGACTGGGCTCTTTTTTTTTTTTTTTTTAAACGAAAAAGGCCCATAGCAAGCCTACGCTTGTGACGAGTAACGCAGCCAAATCAAAAAAGAGCCGGTCAGGTGTTTACTTTATTTCTATTCCTAAGCCATATTCCGGTCGACTATCTTCAGCAAGTAGTATGAAACAAGCTACTCGATACTCCGATACACTTTCATTTTTTTTCAAAAACAAACCAGAAGCTGGAAACAGCCAATCACGCAATCCCCAAAATCTTATGCGTCTGCAAACTCAACTTCCACTTCGGATGCGCCATACAATACGCCAAAGTTAGGCGCGTATTTTGTTGTCCCAGCGGTCCATCCATAGGTTGTAAGTAAAAATGTTCAAAATCAAGCTGTTCATAACACTCAGGTTCAGCGCCCGGCTGTGGATACACCAATTTTAGTTCATGCCCACTTTGAATGAGTAGCTCGGTATTCGCTTTGGGGCTCATACAAATCCAGTCCAGTCCCGCCGGAGCCGCCACGGTGCCATTGGTTTCCACCGCCACTTCCAGCCCCCGTGCATGAAAAGCTGCAATCAATTCCTCATCCAACTGCAACAGCGGTTCCCCCCCCGTACACACCACATAAGGCTTGCCCTCCAAATCCAAGACATCCCCCAACTGCTTTTCGCTTTTCGCTATTCGCTTTTCGCTTCCCCCTTTTCGCTTTTCACTCCCCCCCGGCCACAAACCAATCACCAGATCCGCCAAGTCCTCCGCGTTGTACTTCCCGCCATTTTCGCCGTCCATGCCCCAAAAGTCGGTATCACAAAACTGGCAAATCGCCTTGGCGCGGTCTTCTTCACGGCCCGACCAGAGGTTGCAGCCCGAAAAACGGCAAAACACCGCCGGGCGACCCGCTTGGGCACCTTCTCCTTGCAGGGTGTAGAATATTTCTTTGACTTTGTAAGTATTTCTTTTTTTCATTCCAGCTCCAATTAACAGGGCGCAAAGTTAGCGGGATTCCACCTGAATAACTTCAAATTCTTGCATTAAGACCAGAAAAAAGTCACCATGTCCGACCCACTTTTTACCTTGCATCCCCAATCCTGATAAAAAACTTCCACCAAATTTGCACAAGCAGTAACAATTGTTACTTTTACAATTATTATCGCAAGAACAAAATAGTTGACATGAATCGATACGTCCTCGGCGCTGATTTTGGCACCGATTCGGTCCGCGCAGTGCTGGTTGATACCGCCAATGGTGCCGAATTGGCCAGTGCCGTCACCTACTACCCACGCTGGAAAAAAGGTTTGTACTGTAAGCCTGCCCAAAATCAGTTCCGCCAGCATCCCCTCGATTATGTAGAAAGCCTGGAAGACGCCATCGTCCGCACCCTCGCGCAATTGCCGGGTTTGGATCCCAGGTTTGTCGTCGCCATCACTGTTGATACCACTGGTTCCACACCCGTTGCGGTGGATCAAAAGGGGACCCCACTGGCGCTCTTGCCCGAATTTGCCGAAAACCCCAACGGCATGTTCATCCTCTGGAAAGACCATACTGCCTTGGCCGAAGCCGAAGAAATCAACCACAAAGCCCGTACCTGGGGTGGCATCGACTACACCATGTACGAAGGTGGCATTTATTCTTCCGAGTGGTTTTGGGCCAAAATCACCCATACCATCCGCCAGGACGAAGCCGTAGAACAAGCCGCCTATTCCTGGATGGAACACTGCGACTGGATTACCCACCTGCTCATCGGTGGCGAGGATGCCCTGAGCACCAAACGCAGCCGCTGCGCCGCCGGGCACAAAGCCATGTGGCACGAATCCTGGGATGGCCTGCCTTCTGAAGACTTTTTAACTCACCTAGAACCCAAACTTGCGGGCCTGCGCGAGCGCCTCTACCGTGATACCTATACGGCTGATGAAGCTGCGGGCAACCTTTCTGCCGAATGGGCAGCGCGCCTCGGCTTACACGAAGGCGTGGTGGTGAGTGTCGGCACATTTGATGCCCACGCCGGAGCCGTAGGCGGTGAGGCCGAAGCTTATACCCTGATCAAGGTAATGGGTACCTCCACTTGTGACATGCTCGTAGCACCCCTGGACGAGGTGCAGGACAAACTCGTACACGGCATCTGCGGCCAAGTAGATGGATCGATTGTACCGGGCATGATGGGCTTGGAGGCCGGACAATCCGCCTTTGGCGACTTGTTGGCCTGGTTCAAACAAGTCATTACCTGGCCCCTGCAACAATTGCTGCCGCAAAGCCAAGTACTGGACGAGGCGACAAAAGTGGCCCTCCTGGAAGAAATGGAAGACAAAATCATCGCCCAACTAAGCGCCGCCGCCGCGAAAATTCCGGTTGCCCAAACGGGTATTATAGCCCTGGACTGGGTCAATGGTCGCCGAACGCCCGATGCGGATCAAAGCCTGAAAGGGGCCATCATGGGCCTGAACATGGGCTCCGACGCTCCCGCGATATTTAAGGCCCTGGTCGAAGCGATTTGTTTTGGTTCCAAAAAAATTGTCGACCGTTTTGAAGCGGAAGGGATTCCCATCAAGGCCGTAGTTGGTATGGGGGGCGTTGCCAAAAAGTCAGATCTGGTCATGCAAACCCTGGCCGATGTACTCAATCGCCCGATCAAAATTGCCCGCTCAGAACAAGCTCCAGCCTTGGGCGCAGCCATGTTTGCTGCCGTAGCCGCAGGAGTATACCCCGATGTAGCGAGTGCCATGCAGGTGATGGGCAACGGTTTTGATAAAATTTACCACCCCATTCCAGCCAATGCAGCTTTGTATGAAAAACTCTACGCTGAATACGGCCGATTCGGGGATTTTGTAGAAACAAAAAATTGATTTTGAACCATCTAAGACATCTAAGAGACACCTAAGCTGGCATCTATATCTGCTTAGGTGTCTCTTAGATGTCTTAAGATGGTTTAAAATCCGGCAGCGAAGCTGTCTAAAAAATTGAAAAGCACCCAAAATGAAAAGCGCTTACCAAAGCCTCAAAGAAGCTTGTTACGAAGCCAATATGCAGCTGCCCCAATTGGGTCTGGTGCTCTTCACCTTTGGCAATGCCAGTGTAGCGGATCGTTCGGCAGGTGTCTTTGCCATCAAACCCAGCGGAGTCCCTTATGCGAGCCTGCGTGCCGAAGACATCGTCGTTCTCGACTTTGAAGCCCAGGTGGTTGAAGGCGCGAAACGTGCTTCTTCAGACACCAAAACCCACGCGGTATTGTACAAACATTGGGAAAACATCGGGGGCATCGTGCACACCCATTCCACCTACGCTACCGCCTGGGCTCAAACCCAACTGGACATCCCCATACTGGGCACTACCCACGCAGACCACCTTACCGTGGACATTCCCTGCGCGCCCCCCATGGAGGACGCCATGATTCTGGGCAACTACGAGTACGAAACGGGTTTCCAGATCATGAACGATTTTGCGCGGCGGGGCTACAGCTACGAAGAGGTAGAAATGATTCTGGTAGGCAATCACGCGCCCTTTACCTGGGGCAAAACAGTGGAAAAAGCCGTGTACAACAGCGCGGTGCTGGAGGAAGTTGCCCGCATGGCTTACCTGAGTGTGACCATCCGACCAGATGTGCCTCGCCTCAAGGACGCCTTGATCCAAAAGCATTATGAACGCAAGCATGGTAAAAATGCCTATTATGGGCAGTAAGGGCAACCCTACGTGGTTGCCCCACGGTTGCAAGGGCGACCGCTAGGGTCGCCCCAACGAACGATAATCGAACAATCAAAATGAAATGATCCAACTCAAACAACTCGAAGCCTGGTTTGTCACCGGAAGCCAACACCTGTACGGTCCTGAGACCCTGAAACAAGTTGCTCAAAACGCCGAAACCATTGCCAAAGCACTGGATGCCGCTGCAAATATCCCGGTAAAGGTCGTTTTTAAACCCATCGTGGTTGGGCCTGAAGAAATCAGCAAACTCATCATCGAAGCCAACTCTGCGCCGCAGTGCATTGGCCTGATCTGCTGGATGCACACCTTCTCTCCCGCCAAGATGTGGATCAATGGGCTCAAAATTCTGCGCAAGCCCCTGGCTCATTTGCATACCCAATTCAACCAGGACATTCCTTGGTCGAGCATCGACATGGACTTTATGAACCTCAACCAATCGGCGCATGGCGACCGCGAGTTTGGGTTCATCGGTGCACGCATGCGCCTGAACCGCAAGGTAGTGGTTGGCCATTGGCAAGACCCCGAAGTGCAGGATCGCCTGGGTGTATGGAGCCGGGTAGCGGCAGCCTGGAATGACTGGCAAGGCGGCAAGTTTGTCCGTTTTGGCGACAACATGCGCCAGGTAGCGGTCACTGAAGGCGACAAGGTGGAAGCCGAAATCAAATTTGGTTATTCCGTCAATACCCATGGGGTAGGGGACTTGGTGCAAGTCATCAATGCGGTGAGTGATGCCCAAATCCAGCAACTGATTGAAGAATACGAAGCGAGTTATACCCTTTCAGCCAGCTTGCAAAAAGGGGGGGCTCAACGCAGTTCCCTCATCGAAGCTGCTCGCATCGAATTGGGCGTGCAGACCTTCCTGGAAGCGGGCAATTTCAAAGGATTCACCGATACCTTTGAAGACCTGCACGGCATGGTTCAATTGCCCGGTATTGCCTCACAGCGCTTAATGGCAGCGGGTTATGGCTTTGCTGGCGAAGGAGATTGGAAAACCTCCGCGCTGGTACGGGCGATGAAGGTAATGGGGACTGGCCTACCTGGCGGCAACTCCTTTATGGAAGATTATACCTACCACTTTCAGCCTGAAAACATGCAAGTATTGGGTTCACACATGTTGGAAATTTGTCCCTCCATTGCGGCCAAAAAGCCCAGTTGTGAAGTGCATCCCCTCGGGATTGGCGGCAAGGCCGACCCTGTACGTTTGGTCTTTAACTGCCCAGCTGGCTCGGCCCTCAATGCCTCGATTGTGGACATGGGTAACCGTTTTCGCCTGATCGTCAATGAAGTGGAAGCCATTGAACCTGCGCAGGATCTGCCCAAACTGCCGGTAGCCCGGGTATTGTGGAAGGTGAAACCTGACCTCAAAACCGGAGCCGCAGCCTGGATTTTGGCGGGTGGTGCCCACCATACCTGTTACAGCCAAAACCTGAGTGCCGAATACCTGGCTGATTTTGCAGAAATCGCTGGCATTGAATACCTATTGATCAACGAGCGCACCAATTTGTACGACTTCAAAAATGAGTTGCGCTGGAATGAAGTATATTATGGTCACCGCATGTAACCATATAAATTAGTTCCCTATATTCGCGACCTACATAGATTCTTTAAACAAACAAAACATTTGGATCGATGCAAACTTTACAAACGGTAGATTTGGTAGTGTTTTTCGCCTACTTCGTTCTGGTAGTCGGCTACGGATACTGGATTTACCAGCGCAAGAAGAAAGCAGAAACCACCACCACTGACTTCTTCTTGGCTGAAGGATCACTGACTTGGTGGGCCATTGGCGCTTCTTTGATTGCTTCTAACATTTCTGCGGAGCAGTTCATTGGGATGTCCGGGAATGGTTTTTTTGTAGGGATAGCGGTGGCAGCCTACGAATGGCTTGCCGCGATTGCCCTCATCATTGTGGCGGTATTTTTTATGCCGATCTACCTGAAAAATCATATTTACACCATGCCGCAGTTTTTAAAAACGCGGTACAATGAGACGGTGAGTATGATCATGACCATTTTTTGGTTGTTCCTGTACATTTTTGTCAACCTCACTTCTATCCTGTTTCTCGGTGCGCTGGCCATCAACAACCTGATTGGTGGCGGGTACTTTCACCTCATCATGATTGGACTGGCGGTTTTTGCGCTGTTCATTACCATTGGAGGGATGAAGGTGATTGGGTACACCGATGTATTGCAGGTTTTGGTACTGGTCATTGGTGGTTTGGCGACGACCTGGTTGGCGCTGACGATGGTGAGTGAAAAATTTGGCATGGGCCAAAATGTCTTTGCTGGATTCAATCTGTTGATGGAAAAAGCCGATGACCATTTTCACATGATCATGGCCAAACCCGGACCGGAATCCTCGCAGGAGTACATCAACAAATACCTGCTCTTACCGGGCATCGCCATGTATTTTGCCGGGCAATGGATTGTCAACCTCAATTACTGGGGCTGTAACCAATACATTACCCAGCGGGCCTTGGGCGCAGATCTGAACACTGCCCGTACCGGGATTTTGTTTGCTGGTTTCATCAAATTGATGATGCCCATCATTGTAATGCTACCGGGTATTGCAGCTTATGTCTTGTACCAAAATGGTGAACTACAAGAACAGATGGCACCTGATGGCAAATTCCTGACCGACAATGCCTATTCAGCCATTCTGACCTTTTTGCCTGCGGGCCTGAAAGGTTTGTCGATGGCGGCACTAACGGCGGCCATTGTGGCTTCCTTGGCAGGGAAAGCCAACAGTATTTCGACTATTTTTACCCTGGATATTTACAAGAAGTACTTTGAAAAAGAGGCTGATGACCGCAAACTGGTTTGGGTAGGGCGTTTGACCATTGTCGCCTCGATGGTATTGGCCATTGCGCTGACCTGGAATGACCTTTTGGGCATTGGTGGAGCGGGTGGTTTTACTTTTATCCAAAAATACACCGGATTCATTAGCCCAGGGGTATTTGCGATGTTCCTTTTGGGGATGTTCTGGAAACGTACCACCGGAGCAGCAGCAGTTGCCGGGGTATTGGTCGGGTTCATCCTTTCCGTGTTCTTCAATGAATACGCTCCAGCCGTACTCGGCAACCATACCTGGTTGTACACGGCTTATCCTAACGGCAAAGGTGGCTTCGAAATTCCATTTTTGATCTGTATGGGTCTAGCCTTTGGTTTCACCATGCTGGTGATGATCGTGATGAGTTTGTTTGGGCCAAAAGTGAATGAAAAAGCTTTTGCACTGGATGCAAGCATGTTCAAAGTGAGCCCACAGATCATGGCAATGATCGTGGCTACCCTTTTGATCTTGACCGCGATTTACATCAAGTTCTGGTAAAAAATAAGGAACGGAGTATAGCTATTCTTTAGAAAGCAACCATAACTGTTGCTGCACTCACAACCCGAAAGTTCCAAACTTTCGGGTTGTTTTATTTACGGACCACATTGAGCTGCTCAATAAATACAAATTGATGTTTTATAAAATTTTTAATATAAAAAATTGGATCACCTTTAAATTTGATAACAAACTCGGCTTGCTTGGTTAAGAAAAATGCAAAGTTTTCTTCTGCATTAACTTTGCTGAAGATCTTTGCGTCCTTAATTGGTAATTTTAAAGACATTTACCTCCCGAACAACCAAATTTGCCGCGGTATGAAAACGCTATTTAACCCTTGTTTAGGTCAAAAACTCCTACTGACCATAAGTATATTGTTGGTCTCTACGTTTGGCTTTGCCCAAAAACTGGATACCTTGCTCAAAAAAAGCTCGGGCCGCCCACGTGCGCAAATCGAGATCAAACCGACCCAAGAGGATACCATCAAAACACCCCCCGCTACCACGGATCAAGCCAAATTTGACGAATTGCTCAAAAAAGCCCAGGGCAGTGCAGATGTTGTCAGTTTGTTGCGCCAAGCCAAAGAACTGTGTACAACGGCCAAGTTGGACAATTGTGACAGTCAGCTCAGAACGGCCTTCGCCCGTGAAACGAAACGTTTGATCGACCTCAACAACCAGGACCGACTCAAAGAGGCCAGAGAATTATGCGACCTCTACAGTACCGACAATTGCAGCGAACGGATTCGGGAAAAAGATGCCCAGTTGCGTTTTGACGCGCTGATTGATGCGGGGAAAAACGCGAGTGGTTTTGAACAAAAACGCAGCAAGTTTTTAGAAGCCAAGTCTTTTTGTGAAAAAAACAGCCTGGCCGTGCTCAACTGGAGCTGCCAGACCACGGCAGAAGACTTGTTGAAAAAATTGCACGCCGACCGCTACACCGAACTGCTCAACAACATTGCCAATCGGCGCACTTTTGAGGAAAAATGGAAAGCCTTGGGAGAGGTAGAAACACTGGTCAATGAAAATCCTACTTACCTGAGTGGGAAAAAAACTGAAGTCAGCGACCGCAAGTACCGCCTGCAAGAAGACGAATTGGCACGCTTGCGTACAAAAATCGAGCAATCCTCAGCTTTTGAGGACAAAGAAAATGCTTACCTGGACGCCATTGATTTTGTCAAAAAATACCAACTCAGCGATAAGTCACTCAATGACCTGGATTATAAAATTCGGGAAGCTGCCCGCACTGAGGTTCAAAACATCTTGTACCGTCGCCGGCAGTTGGATTACCGCCGCCGGATCGAGCAATTGCGCTACGCCATTCGCCTCAACCGCAACTACATGGCTGAACAGCTCAACCGGGAAATCAACAGCGTCATTTACAAAGAGCGCGACGATGCAATTGCTGATGCTGGCCGCCAACCGACGCTGCGCCTCAAGGAAGACCACCTGCGCACTTTTGCGGGCGAATACTGTAAACTGTTGAATGAACGGGAGCAAATCCCTTGCTTTGCGGAGCTGGAAAGTTTGATTCAACAAGCCTATCAAGCTGAATTGGCCGTTTTGCAGCAACGCGCCCGCCAGGCCGCGCAGGGCAACGATTGGTCGCTGATCCACAATTACTACAACCAGGCGATTGTTTTTGCCGATGCCAATCCACGCTATTTCAATAGTTATGCCACCTCTTCCTTGCGGGGAGAAAAACAGGAAGCCCTGCGCAAATATTCGGACAACAGCCAGCGCCGCTTTGTGGATTACCTGCGCAGCGACAACCTGAGCCAGGCCGAAACTGCACTTAGCGACCTGCAAAACATGCAGCGGACCTCGGGCTTTCAGTTTTTGAATACGAACGATATGCTCGTTGACTTGCACCAGGAGTACTTGCGCAAGATCGGTAACCTGCGCGACCAGCAGCGTTTCCAGGAAGGTTTCCGGGCCCTGGGCAAGGTGGAAAGCCTGGAACAACAAATGACTGGTGCACTTCCTCAAAACAACAGCAGGGAGGAACGCCGCCGCTTGAGCCAGGATCACTACAGCTTTTTGGCCAAAGAAGCGGAACGCTGGATGTACAATCCCGGCACTGCCGAAACGGCCATTCGCCGATTCAACTCACTGGATTCGGTGCGCACCTTATATCGCCCTTATTTGACGGAAACTCTAACCGCGCAAGTGGCGCGTATGCGGCGGAGTTTTAGTTTGCGCACCTTGGGCTACCTCGATCAGTACCTGCGCAATGACCAGATCGATGCGGGCGTAGTGCTTTTTGAAGACCTGAGTACCTTCATCACCACGGCCCAGTCCGGTGATAGTTTGACCAATGCGTTTGTAACCCGGGGACCGATTCTTTTTGGCCGCAAAGTGGATGCTCAAAAGCGACTATTGGAGGGGATGATCACTTCTGGTGCGCTGGACGATGCTGCCGCAGTTTTGACCCGTTTGCGCAAGGAGAACGTCATTTTGGCCCGCAACCTCAAAGTGAGCGACAAGCAGCCAGATCCTTTTGTGGATACGGAATTCAAATTGCAACTGACCCGTGCCCAGACTTTGATCGCCCAAGGCAATGCTCAAAAAGCCCTGGATTTGTTGCAGCCATTGGTCGATGCCAATCAAACCAGCAGCCTGACCATGCGCGATGACGCTGTTCGCTTGCGCGACCAGGTCTTTGCCGATTTGTTGGATAAAAAATTGAGTGAAGTAGAACGGACTTACGACCAACAGGCCAAATACGAAGCGCTAAAAAAATTCCGGCAATACATGACTTCCTACCCCTTGCCAGTGCCTACCGCCCTGCAAAACCGTTATAAAAACATCGCCAAAGCGTCTTGTTTTGAAGAGCGGGAAATGTACGAAACGGGGGTTAAAAACGCCGAACAGCTGATTAGTCAACGCAAGTTTGCTGCTGCTTACGACATTTACCAAAAGATATATACGGTTTGTCAGGCTGCCACTTATTGCGACCTCGACATTTATACCATCAACGAAGCACTGCGCAAATACGAAGCACCCAAAGACTTTGAACTGGCTCAATTGGAGTTCCAAAACCTGGAAAAAAATAAAAACTGGGAAGCTTTTGAAAGCCAATACCGCAAACTGGAACGTTCTTTCGAAACCAATAACCTGGGCAATTTTGGCTTCAAACTCCAGCCCATGGAACAATACCTCCGCGACCCCAAACACTTTGACTTCGAGGAATACTTCATTGGCCACAACTGTCTGTTTACCGACCAAATACCGTTAATTGGTGAAATCCTCAATGCTCATTATGCCAGCTCAGGTGCAGCTGGTGAAAACTTCAAGTCACTGGTGAATAAAATGGCCGATCGTTTCCATGAAGCCAATCCACAAACCAGCCTCAAAGAAGCCCAACAATTTTTCAGCATCAGCGGGAAAGCGGCCAAGGGGGTGAAGAAGGGGCTGAAAACGCGCTGGAAAACGTACTGAGCAGTCAGCAATGAGCAATCAGCTATGAGCAATCAGCTATGAGCAATCAGCGGCTTCAGTTGAATCACTGATTGCTCATGGCTAACTGCTGATTGCTGACCGCTAACCGCTCATAGCTGAAAGGTTTTTTTACGGCTTTTTAAAATATTTTTTAAAAAACTGCATTCATATAGTACTTCGATTAAAATTCAGCCTGATTTGGTATACCCTAGACAAGTCTAACAGCCACTCGGCTGCATTTGGCGAAGGTTGGTTTTGCTTGCAATGGTTTTTTTGCCCTTTATCAGTGACTTACGTGTATCGTTTTCCTTTATCTTTCACGGAGGCCTTAATTTTGCGTGGAAATAATTCAAATACGTAAAAAAAAGATATTTTTGGGGCTGAAAATTATTTAACAACCAAGCAAAGGGAATTTTGGTAATTTTGGCCATCTCAAAAACTCGTCCCATGACCAGAGTATGTTTACTTGTCATTTTTTTATTGACGACCGCTGTATCATTTGCTCAACAGCTTTCCCTGTTTACCCAATATCGTGAAAATCAGACGATTATTAACCCGGCAGCGGTTGAATCGGATTTTCTTGCATATGGTAACAACATCAGTGTTGGGGCTTCGTACCGTAGCCAGTGGGCTGGTTTCGGCGGTGCTGCACCCAAAACTCAAACGCTACGCGCTTCCTACCTGAATTCCAGCGGCAGCGGAGTAGCCATGATGTTCGGCGGTCAATTGATCAACGACCAAACTGGCCCTACGGGGTTCACTGGTTTTTACGGTCGCATCGCCGGGGTATTGAGCGAAGATCCCGAATATGGAGGTTTGTCGATTGGCCTCACTGCGGGGATGGTACAATACCGCGTTCGCTCTTCTGAAATCAGACTTCGGGATGACAACGATGCGCTTTCAGGAGCTGACCAGGGTCAAATTTTCCCTGACGTAGGTGTGGGTATGTTTTTTTACAAAGCAGTAGGTGGTCGATTTTCGGATGACTACTTCTACGCTGGCCTTTCCGTTCCACAGGCTTTTGGCTTGGATCTCACCTTTACCAATGATCAGGGTGAGTTTTTTACCAAAAGGGTCCAACACTTCTACGGACAAATCGGGTATTACAAGTTTTTCCGCAATGATGGTTTTCTGGAGCCATCCATGTGGGTGAAATACACCCCCAATGCACCAGTCAACGTTGATGTCAACTTGCGCTATCAAATGCCAACGGCACTTTGGATCGGGGCAGGTGGTTCTTCGGCAGGAGCTGTACACCTGGAAACGGGGTTTGTACTCGGTGAAAATGCGGGGTTAAACAATACTTTCCGCTTTGGCTATGGTTTCGATTACAACTTCAGTACATTCGGCCCCTCTACTGGTGGGACGCATGAATTGAACTTAACCTTGTCGTTCCAAAATTGATAGCTCGGTTCATTTCCATGAATTGAATTAAGACTGGAAAATGGACATCATGTCCCAAATTCATTCTTCCATGAAAAAAATTCTTGCTCTGCTAGGTTTCGTCCTAGCTGTTCAAATGATGGCCTGGGCTCAAGGGCCCTCGGTTAACTTTTCTTCCGGGGTAAAAAACACTGGGGAAGAGATTTGTATTAAAGTGACGGTCAAAGACTTTACCGACATCACTTCAGTGAAATTGCCCATTCGTTGGGACAGTACAATTTTGGAATTCAAGGAAGTGCGGGTTACCGGGGTACTTCCTGGTCTTGACCTTGCTGATTTCAATGCTAGCCGCACTAAATCGGGATTGTTGTTCCTGAACTGGTCTCCTGGGACTTGTTCTGAAGCCAATTCGATTACGGTCAATGACTTTGAATCCATCTTTGAAGTATGTTTCAAGGTGATCGGTAAATATGGGCAAGCCACTAGTGTAGGGCCAACCGATGATCGGGATTTTACCAGAGATTTAGACCCTATCATTTTCAGGCGCTATTTTGGTGCCAATAATTGCTCTCCCATTGGTTACAATCCCAATTCAACCGTGGGAGACGTTGCCGTTGGTGTTCGGCCAATTCGATTTTTCGCCACAGAGGCTGCTGGTAATACTGGTGATATTGTATTCATCAACGTAAAAGTGAGTGGATTCGACAAATTGACCAGCTGTCAGTTTTCGATGAACTATGACACTACTTTATTGAAATTCAGTAGTGTTGTGCCATTGGAAGCCTTGACGAACCTCTCCACAAGTAGTTTTGGACGCCCTAATGACCCGCTGGGTAGTATTGACGAAGGGAACTTAACCGTTTCCTGGTCGTACATCGATCCGCTGGGAAATGGTACAACACTAAAAGACAGTACCGCTATTTTTCAAGTGTACTTTAAGATCATCGGCCCTTGTGGCTCCGACCTGGCTGAGGTTTCGTTCTCCGATACACCCACCAAAAGAGAAGCCATCAACACGGTCAAAGAAGGCGAAGTGATTCCAATCATTGGTACCTCAACGTACATCACCATTGACCAGTGTGACCCTCCCGGCCTAAAATTGGCCATTGATTGTGGCGCTCCAGTGCAGATCAATCAAGAGGTATGTGTCAAAGTGACTGCACCACAAGGGATGACGAATATCAATTCCTTGAATTTCCTCACAGAATGGAACGCCAATGCCCTGCAATTTACTCGAGTAATCACCCCTGGTAAAGTGCCAGGTTTGAGTGATGCATTTTTTAACAAAGCCAACGTTGCCAATGGTGTTTTGGGATTAAACTGGACCGCAGTAGGTAACCTTTCTGCCAACTTGAATGCCGGCGAAGAAGTCTTTTCGGTTTGTTTCAAAGCCGTTGGTTTAGGGGGAACCAGTCCCGGAGATAGTATCCTTGAGGCACCTGTACAATTGAATCGAAACACGGCAGTCATTACCCAAAGAGGAAGTGTGCTCAATTTAGGTTTGGCACCTAACAACTGTGAAGTGCAAATCAAACAGCCTGCAGGGGTACGGGTGGTACTCACGGCAGGAAATGGCAAACCTGGTGACGAGATCTGTACCAATGTAACGGTCGGTAATTTCCAAAATGTTATTGACTTTCAATTCTCGTTGAGCTGGGAACCAGCGGACATTCAATTCACCCAGGTCAAAAACCTCAATACGACAAGGCTTCCGGGATTAAGTTTCAATACCAATTTTGATACGGCGGGTGCTTCAGGTGGCGCATTGACGTTTAACTATGAAACACAAACGCCCGTTACTGCACCGGAAGGAACGGTGATTTTCCAGGTTTGTTACAAAATCATTGGCCCTTCTCCCGGAGAGTTGGGCACCCAGGACAATTGCGACAACAACATCGAAATTTTGGATTTTCCGCTGGAAAGCCAAGCCATTCTCAGTACTTCCAACGGTAAAAACGTAGGCATTACGGGAGCACCTACCAACGTTTGTATCTTAAACCCAACTGGATTCTTTCTTTTGATGGGTGAAAATACTGGATACATTAAAGACACAGTATGTGTAGATTTTAAGGTAGAAAGCTTCAAAAAAGTAACCTCTACCCAATTCAAAGTCAACTGGCCTACTGCGTTGAAATTTGTTTCTGCGGCTCCTGCCAATGGGTTGACCGGGTTTAAATTGGATGTGAGTTCAGCCAATGTAGGGTTAATGACGGTGGATTACAACGATCCTTCCGGCAAGGATTTGGCCGATTCTGCAACCATTTTTACCATGTGTTTTGAATTGATCGGAGGCGTTGATGAATGCTATAAAATCGACATCAATAACAGTCCCAACCCTTCGGTGACAACATTGGATGGAGTAGGCAGTGTGTTCCCTAAAGCGGGTGAAGTTTGTATCAAAGACACCATCTTGATTGTTGATACTTTAATTACTTCGGTTTCTTGTCCCGGTCTTAGCAATGGTACGATTGCAGTGAAAGCGGTTAATGGTACTGGTGTGGAAGGAAATTTCTCTTATACCTGGACAGTTCTGGATCAAGCTGGCCCCCTTCAATTCACGCCTAAAGCAATCAATTTACCCAGAGGAAGAGTGCAATTGCGTATATTTAGTGGCCAGGGGGCGGACGCAATTATTCGGGTAGATACCTTTATGATCGGGGAAAACAAAGTTGTACCTGCTGCGAATGCGGGACGCGATACCACCAAAGGTTGTATTGGTGCTCTGCGCCTTAACGCAAGTGGTTCGACAGGCGCAGACATTGTTTACAACTGGGCGGCAGTTACCGGATCGATCACAGGTACTACGGATCGAACGTTCACCATCGTGGATGAACCGGGTATCTATGTGTTTACTGTTTTGGATAAAAAGACTGGCTGCGCGGGTCGAGATACGGTGGTCGTAAGCAATGCTATTAATCCGCGGGCAGATGCAGGAAATGACGTCTTGCTTGATTGTAGAGGGGAAAACCTCCGCCTTGATGGCAGCAAATCTAGCCAAGGAACTACACTCAAATACAAATGGAGTGGTCCAGTAGGCACGACCATCAACCCTGCTGAAGTAAGCTCACTTAATCCTAAAGTGACCAATCCAGGTTTTTATACCTTGGAAGTTCGGGATAGCATCACCCGTTGTTTCTCCGTGGATACGGTAGAAGTTAAAAGTGCCCAAACCCGACCTATTGCAAACGCGGGCGAAGATCTTTTTTTGGGCTGTAAAGGTGAAACCGTGACCCTTGATGCGAGTAAATCAAAGAACAGTGTTCCGGTTATTTATGAATGGTTGGATGAAAGCAATACTATTCTGAGCCGGGGCATCAAATTTGACATCACCAAACAGGGGGTGTATCGCCTTCGGATCGTAGATGAAGCCAATGGCTGTCTGGACATCGATACCATTTTGGTAAAGCCAAGTCCAGATTTTCCCAAAATTATTGGATCCAAAGATGTTGATATTTCTTGTAAAACGGACAAACCCGTTTTGAATACCACAGTAAGCAATGCCACTAAATTCCTTGCTAGGTGGAGCAGCGCCGATGGAGGTAAGTTTGTAACAGGTACCGATACCATCCTGAACGCCATTGCAACCGCAGCTGGAACCTACATTCTCAAGGTGACCAATACCGCCAGTAGTTGTGTTTCCAATGATACGGTTGTGGTTAAAGTCAACAAAACAACTCCAACAGTAGACGTAGGAGCAGGGGGCACCTTGACCTGTACCAAACCAAAATTGTCCTTGACCAGTACTTCCGGAGGTAGCAAGAATTTGACCCTGACCTGGTCAAAAGCTGGTCAGGTTGTAGCCAAAGATTCAACCAAGCTCAGTGTGACCGCTGGTGGTACTTACCGATTGGTTGCCTTGGATACGGTGAGTGGTTGTTCGGCTGTCGACTCGGCAGTGGTCATTCAAGATGCCAACCTTCCACAAGTCAGCATCAGCAACACCGCAAAAGTAAGCTGTAAAACGCCAAGCATCGATTTGGCGGCTACCATTACTCCCGCCGGCAACAACTATACCTTTGCTTGGACAACAACTGGGGGTAACATTGTCAGTGGCACCACCACCAACAAATCTAAAGTAAATGCAGCTGGAGCCTATTCTTTAAAAGTGACCAATACCACTACTGGTTGTGTGGGTGAAAGTTCAGCCCAGATAAGCGCTGATACTACTCGCCCAGTTGCTCAAGCTGGAGCGGACCAAAATTTGACTTGTAAGTCGGATACCTTGTCTTTGAACGCTACGGGTTCTTCTACAGGCACCAAATTTACGTATACCTGGACTGCGAAAGGTGGAGGCGCCACTCCTGCTCCGGCCAATGCACTTCAAGCAAAAATCACCAAGGCAGGGGTATACCTCTTTACTGTTCGGGATACCTCAAATGGTTGTTTCCGTGCAGATAGTTTGATTGTCACATCGGATAGAGCAGTACCACAGGCGTCAATTGCTCAGGCTCCCGCCATTACCTGTAAAACTCCAGCCGTTCAAGTGACGGCTACGGGTTCGCAAGGTGCACTGTTCCAGGTCACTTGGAAGGGCCCCGATGGACAAGCAGTAACGCCTGGCGCCAATCCGCTACAAATCAGTGCATCTAAAGCTGGTACTTACGAGTTGACGATTTTGAATACTCAAAACTCCTGCTCTACCAAGGCGACAACCACCATTGCGGATGATTCGCAAAAACCTGATGTTAAGGCAGTCACTCCGGTACCAATCGCTTGTGCTGGTGTGAAAGTATCCCTCAATGGGGCTGGATCAGCTACCGGAGCGGGAATTACCTACAAATGGACCGTGGGGACTGGTAATGGTACCATTACGCCTGACAATACCCTGACTCCTCAAGTCAACGCACCGGGCACCTACAAATTGGTGGTGACCAATAGCAATAACGGGTGTACGAGTGAGTCTATGGTTACGGTTTCACTGGACAATTCTCTGCCTCGTGCCTCCGCAGGTCGGGATACAACTACCTGTAACGATGAAGCACCGCTGATTGGTAACTTGCCAGCGGGTACTACCGGACAATGGACGGGGCCAACTAGTGCTACCATTGAAATGCCTGCTTTGTCCAGAACCATGGCCATGGGTTTAGGGGTAGGGAACAACCGCTTTATCTGGTCTTTATCCACAAAAGACTGTCCAAACTATAGCCGGGACTCATTGAACATTACACGTCAAGATGTACCTGATGCGATTGCGGATCGTCTGGATAATTTTGTAGCTACTGCTGACAAGCCTACTGCAACGATCAATGTAGTGGCCAATGACCTCAAAATTCCTACCAATCCAGGATACACTGTTACCGTTGCGAAGGACCCAAGCCTTGGGATCATCGATGCCATCAATGGCGGCAGCATCGTATATCGTGGATTGCCTGGCCGCTCAGGAAAGGATCAATTCGTTTATAAGGTTTGTAACAAAATCTGTATCGAATTGTGTGATACTGCGACGGTAAGAATCCAGGTTAAGTCGGATAACACCTACCAATTTGCGGTTCCAACCGGGATTACGCCAAACGGTGATGGTGCCAACGATGAATTGCGTTTCGAAGTTCTTGAAGTTCAACCAGAACAATACAAAAACAACGAAATTGTCATCTTCAACCGCTGGGGCGACATTGTGTACCGGGCCAAACCTTATGTCAACAATTGGAAAGGCACCAATAACTCCGGTCAGGACTTGCCAACAGGTACTTATTACTACATTTTGAGACTAGATATTTCCGATGGACTCATCATCAAAGGTGACATTACCATTGTGAAATAAAATAAAGATCGTTTTACTCAAAACGATCATAAATGGAAGCCCGCAGGAGTCATGATGATTCTTGCGGGCTTTCTTTTTTCATCGTTCCTAGCCCATTTCCCCCAAAGAATGGCTAAATTTGTGGCAATTTTCAACTCTGACCAAATTATACCACACTATGGCTATTTCAAATGCCAATCCAAACGTTCGTCTTGAGCATGATTTGCTGGGCGAAAAACACCTTCCTGTGGATGCCTATTATGGCATTCAAACCCAGCGGGCGCTGGAAAATTTCAAGATCAGTGGCGTGACCATGCAGTTTTTCCCGGAGTTCATCGAGGCCTTGGCTGAAGTGAAAAAAGCGTCGACTTTAGCGAACTACGACCTTGGTTTTTTGTCCGATGAGGTCAAAAATGCCATTGTAGCCGCTTGCGATGAAATCATTGCGGGTAAATTTCACGACCAGTTTAGAGTAGACATGATTCAGGGTGGGGCAGGTACCTCTACCAACATGAACGCCAATGAGGTGATCGCCAATCGCGCCCTGGAAATTATGGGCTACAAAAAAGGCGATTACGACCATTGCCACCCCAACAACCACGTCAACATGTCGCAATCCACCAACGAT
Source organism: Saprospiraceae bacterium (assembly GCA_027488855.1). GTDB lineage: Bacteria > Bacteroidota > Bacteroidia > Chitinophagales > Saprospiraceae > Haliscomenobacter. The sequence continues at coordinate 35,414 of JAIYAV010000208.1, read as the reverse complement.
GCCTATCCTACGGCCTTAAAAATTGCACTGATCAAAAGTAAATCCAGGTTGTTGATGGAACTGGTGGCCCTCATCAATAGTTTTCGCAGCAAGGGTGAGCAGTACCAGCACGTCATCAAAATGGGGCGTACCCAATTGCAGGATGCCGTACCCATGACGATGGGCCAAACCTTTGAAGCTTATGCTGTTACCCTGGAGGAAGAGATCGACCGCATCGAAAACAATACCAACCTGTTTTTAGAAGTGAATCTGGGCGGTACCGCCATTGGTACGGGCATCAATACATCGCCCAACTACGCACGCCTGGTAATCGCACATTTGCGGGATGTATCGGGCTTTAAAGTGGTGAAGGCCAAAAATTTGATTGAAGCTACCCAGGATACGGGTGCTTTTATCATGTTTTCCTCAGCCGTAAAACGCCTGGCGATCAAGTTGTCCAAAATCTGCAACGACTTGCGTTTGCTTTCCTCTGGGCCACGGACGGGGTTCAATGAGATCAACTTACCGCCCATGCAGCCGGGATCTTCCATCATGCCAGGCAAGGTCAACCCGGTGATTCCTGAAGTGGTCAACCAAATTGCTTTCCGCGTGATGGGAAACGACCTGACGGTGAACATGGCCGTAGAAGCGGGTCAATTGGAACTCAATGCGTTTGAACCCATCATCGGTCACTGTCTGTTTGAGTCCGTCAATATCCTCAGGAATGGCATGCAAACCCTGCGTACCAAATGTATAGATGGCATCACCGTCAACGAAAAGCGCTGTTGGGATATGGTCAAAAACAGCATCGGTATTGTCACTGCCTTAAACCCTGTATTGGGCTACGAAATTTGCACCGCCTTATCCAAAGAGGCACTGGCCAACGATCGAAGCATCTATGATCTGGTTTTGGAGCAAAACCTGCTTAGCCAGGATGAGTTAGATAAAGTATTGTCGCCAGAGAATATGATCCGGCCGCAATTGAAAGCGAACAAGTAAGTGAAAAGTGAAAAGTGAAAAGTGGGTATACCATTGGGATTTCACCGCATAATTTTTCACTTTTCACTTTTCACTTTTCACTTTTCACTTTTCACTTTTTTAATATCCCCCCTCTCGTCCCACCTCATGCGTATCCGCCAGGGATTTGATTTCGGGATTGGTGCCGAAGACGACGAGGATGTCCCCTTCTTCAAAAATAGTATCGGGTTTGACGACTCCTTCGGAGACGTAAATGACTTTATTGATGCCGAGCAAGTTTTTCTTGATGCGCTTGCGTACGATGGTGACGATGTTCAAGTTGAAATTTTTGCGCAAATCAACCTCTTGCACGGTTTTTCCTACAAAAGAGGGGGGCAGGTGCAATTCCACCACCGAGTGATTTTGATCCAAGTCAAAGGATTCAATGGCCGTTTTAAGGTTGAGTTTTTTGGCCAAGCGCTCCGCAGCTTCCAACTCTGGGTGCAGGATTTCCTGGATGCCCATTGCTTCGAGTACTGTTTCGTGGGTATTGGACAAAGATCGACTGATGACCCGCTTTACACCCAGGGTTTTTAGGTTGGCGGTGGTCATCAAAGAGGCCCCTTCATTTTCACCAATGGCAACCACGGCAACATCGGTATCTTTTAAAGGCAGGTTGCGCAAAGCCACCAAATTGGTGCCATCCAGGGTAACCGCGCGGGTTACCTTATCTTTGATCAGTTCAACTTTATCCGGGTTTTTGTCAATGGCAATGACCTCATGGCCCATTTCAGTCAGCTGAAAAGCCAAGGAAGCACCAAAATTACCCAATCCGAAAATCAACACTTTCATAGGTTGCAAGTATAATTTCCCACAAACATAATAATAATGCCGCGTAATTCGGAAAAATCTGTCTCTTAGGAACGGGAATGAAATAAAGTAAACAAGTTGACTGAGCTATTTTTTGATTTGGCAAGGCACGACGAAGGCGCATAGCCAGTCTACGCAACTGAGGAGTAACGCAGCAAAATCAAAAAATAGCCTGTCAAGTGTTTACTTTATTTTATTTCCGTTCCTCAGCTTAATTCTCGGCGCGTAAGCTCAAAAATTGTATAATATGAATAATCTTTTTAACTTTAGGTTGCAAGGAAATGAAACCTCGTTCTCCTATGAAAAACTTCCTAAACCGTTTCCTGCGCTTGAACGATACCACAGTACCACTTGAGAACAAACTATCTGATATTGTTACTTTTGGCACGTTCGTCAGCGTGGGGGTTGGCCTTATACAGAACATCACCATTGGTATCCACTGGTTTGTCAATTCTATGCTCGGTGGAACCATGCTGGTCAGCGCCATCTGCTTTTATTTGTCGCGGTACAGAAATCTATATCGGCAAATTCGGCCTTATTTTCTGGTGTCGATCGGGGTTTTTCTGGCTATTTCATGGTTTGCCAACTACGGGGTACGGGGCCCTTCGCTGGTGTTGATGGCAATGTTCGCAGTATTAGGGGCCTTGTTGATCAAAAAAAGAAACAACACCCTTTTTTTTATTGCTTTAGCCCTCTTGTCTACGGTTCTTTTATTGATCGAGCTCTATCACCCCGAAACCTTGCGACTGTATCAGACTGATTTACAGCTACAACTCGATCTGTTCAATACCTACATCTTTGGGATTGTTTTTTTAGCACTCACCATTTCTTTTTTCAAAAGCAGCTACGAAGAAGACCGGAAAGCATTGCTTCAAACCACCGAAAGGCTGGAGCATTCCCAGGAAGAAATCATCAAGGAAAAGGAAAAGGCGGAGAAAGCCGAACGTGCCAAAACCGAGTTTTTGGCCAATATGAGCCACGAGATTCGTACTCCACTCAATTCCATTATAGGCACTGCCGATTTGCTCAACGAGACCGAACTCAGTCCCCGGCAGCAAGAATACCTGGAAACCATTAGCATCAGTAGCCGGCACCTGCTCAATTTGGTGAGTGATGTGCTCGATATGTCGCGGATTGACCAGGGGCGGCTATTTCTAGAAAGCCAGGATTTTCAATTGACCACATTGATGAACAGCACGCTCGTATTGTTCCGCAATGAGCCCAAAATCAGCAACAAACAATTGACATTGAACGTGCTGATTGCCCCCAATACACCAGAAAATTTGCGTGGGGATTCGTATCGATTGCGTCAGGTCATGGTCAACCTGGTCAGCAATGCCATCAAATTTTCGAACAACGGGAGTATTGAGATCAAAGTGGCCAAAAAGGCGGTGCAGGTACCGGGTAAAATATGTATTGTTTTTGAAGTAAAAGATTCTGGTGTAGGGATCTCCGAAGAAGACCTGCCAAAGTTGTTTCGTCCTTTTTCCGAAATAAAAACGGCTACCCAACATCCATTCCGGGGCGCTGGTCTGGGTTTGGCCATCACTCAAACCATCGTCACGATGATGGGCGGCGAAATCAACGTAGAAAGTGTACTGAACCAGGGAACTACCTTCACTTTTTGTGTGCAGTTGGAAGCAGGCATTCCACTTGTTCAGTTACCCGATAACGGTGGGGGAGAGGAAGGTAAATTAGCGGATGTATACCCCTTGAGTATTTTGGTTGCAGAAGACAACATCCTCAACCAAAAATTGATCGCCCGGATCATGGAACACTTCGGCTATCACATCGACATCGTAGACAATGGCAATGAGGTGATTCAAAAGCTCACCCAGCAGGATTACGACCTTATTTTTATGGATGTTCAAATGCCAGAATTGGACGGTATTGAAACAACCCGAGCTTTGCGCAAGCTTGATACCACCCAACCATATATCGTCGCCATGACGGCAGCAGCAGCCCCAGAAGACCAGGAGGCTTGTTTCGCAGCAGGAATGAATGATTATGTGGTCAAACCAATTTCATTGACTAAAATTCGGGCTTTGATCCCGAAATGGAAGGAAGGGGTGGAGAGAGTGAAAAATGAAAAATGAAAAATGAAAAATGAAAAATAGGTGCACCATTTGAATTCTACCGTTTGGTGTATTCTTTTCATTTTTCATTTTTCATTTTTCATTTTTCACTTTAGGTCTAGCAAGAACCCAATCGTAAAGTTGGCATCCCAATCAAATACAAAGGTTTTGCAGCCTGTTTCATCGGCAAAAGCCTTGTAAATGTTCAAGCCCGATTTTTGTTTGCCACCTTCCGCTTTAATGTCTTCAGGTATAGTCAGTACGGTATACCGTTCTTTGCCATTGCGGATGGCTTTGGCAAATTCAAAAGGAACGCCGCCGATGATGAAACAAACCTTGCGCTTGGAGGCTGGAACTTGTGCAGCGATAGAAGAAGCTTCATCGTAAGCCGCTTGGTCACTTACGTTGTTCTGGTAGTACTTGGAACCATAAGTTTCACCACTTTTGATCTCACCAGCTTCCATCCAGGAAACTTTAGTGTTGCCTGAGCCAATGTCCAATACAAAAGCTTCATTTGCATACGAGGCTGGCAATACACACTTGAGTGCATAGGCACCTTCTTGTTCAGCGGTAACTGGATTGACGAAATACTTGAGTGCTTTGAGCCCCTTGGAGATTTTTTGGGTTTCCGGCGTTTTGAGTGCTCCCGAACTCACCACGAAGTGAATGTCTTTTGGTGACACCCCAAAAGCAAGCATGTTGCCGATGTAGTTTTTGAGCCCAGCGCGCACATCGTCGTCGGTAGCCATGTTTTCGTAAACCAGACTGGAGCCAAACTCCGCTTTTTCAAGTTTCCAGGTTTTTTTAGCATCAACATTGATGATAAACGAGTTGAAACCGGAAGCGCCCAATTCTACAACCCCTTTCAGTTTGCCATTGACCGGAGCGGGAGGCAAATAACTGAAGCCCGCGCGGCTAGTGGTGGTCTTTGATTTGGTACTTGGTTTTTCTTTTTCTTCCTCTACGGGTCTGGCCGGAGAAGTTTTTTCTTCAGTTTTGGTCGTTGTTGTGGCTGTATTTTGTGGTAAAAATTTACGTACCCCAAAAAAGATTCCCACAGCAACCAGCGCCAGAATTAAAATTTTGGCAAAAGGTGTAAGCTTCATAGATTGAATAATTTGGTTTGGAAGATGTCCGAAATTTAGGAATATTTAGCGCATTCTGGGTTTTTATTTCCCCTCCACAAAATTAAAAGAAAATTTCACCAAAAGTTATTCCGGCTTTTTTACTTTTACCCAAGTATAATTTTACCTTTTTCACCCAAGCCTTTCACAAAATATGAGTACAACGACTCGTTTTCAATTGATGGTCATGATGTTTTTGGAGTTCCTGATTTGGGGCTCCTGGTATGTGACCATGGGGACTTACCTGGGCGACAACCTCCAAGCCACTGGGGTACAAATTGGTCTTGCCTATCAAACCGTGAGTATCGGCGCCATTATTGCGCCATTCTTCATTGGGTTGATTGCCGACCGTTTTTTTCCCGCCCAGCGCATCCTGGGCGTTTTGCACCTGATCGGCGCAGTGGTGTTGTACCTGCTGGGGCAACAAAGTACTTTTAACGGCTTTTATCCCTTGATCCTTACATACATGTTGTTGTATATGCCCACTTTGGCGCTGGTCAATGCAGTTGCTTTCAGACAAATGAGTGATACGGCAAAAGAATTTCCCCCAGTGCGGGTATTGGGAACCATTGGTTGGATTGTGGTCGGTAACATTATTGCGTATTTGGCCTTAGAAAAAACCAAGTCCCTGGATCAAACCTTTTTGATCGGAGCGATTGCGTCAGCCGCATTGGGTGTTTTTAGCTTTTTCCTCCCCAATACTCCTCCTCCCAAAAGTAAAGAAGAAAAAATTTCAATCAGTGATATCCTGGGGCTGGAAGCGCTGGGTATGTTGAAGAATTCATCTTACCTGATCTTTTTCATCGGCTCTATTCTGGTTTGTATTCCGCTGTCCTTTTATTACAATTTTGCCAATCCTTTTTTGAACGAAGCGGGAATGGAAGGTGCTGCCGGGAAAATGAGCTGGGGACAAATCAGCGAAATTGCTTTCATGTTGGTTCTGCCCGTAGCCTTGATTCGGTATGGTATTAAAAAGATCTTGCTGGTAGGAATGTTGGCCTGGGCACTGCGTTACATCTGTTTCGCTTATGGCGATGCCGGAGCCAATTATTGGATGCTGATCGTAGGGATTATTCTACACGGCGTTTGTTACGACTTTTTCTTTGTAACGGGCCAAATTTATACCGAACAACAAGCTGGGGTGCGCTTTAAAAGTTCCGCTCAAGGTATGATTACACTGGCTACTTACGGCATCGGGATGTTCATCGGTTCCTACATCAGCGGCTATGTAGTAGACCTGTACAATGCGGATGGGGTGCACAACTGGACTTCGATCTGGATGGTACCTGCTGGGCTGGCAGTGGTGATTTTGCTGGGCTTTGCCTTCTTCTTCAGAAGTGAAAAAAAATAAAGATGAGAGATGAGAGATGAAAGATGAAAGATGCGCATTTGCGTTACCGCTTTCATCTCTCATCTCTCATCTCCCATCTCTTATCTCTCATCTCTCATCTCTCATCTCTCATCTCTCATCTCTCATTTACGCTTTCTTAAACGTCATCGTCGACGTCTGCGTGCCCCTTGCATCATTGTATTTGCTCACCATAACCACTTTCACACTCGTGGCCTGTTTGGAGATGTAGAGGGTGCGGAGCACAAAGCCTTGGTTGTAAATGGCGGTGTGGGTATAATTTGGATTGCCATTCACTTGGGCTACTGGCGCTTTGCCCCAGTCACAATCTTGAGGGGAGCACTGACCCCAGGTGGCGATGTTGTTGCCATTGTCTACAAAGTTGATTTTGGTCAAACCGCCCGTGTTAGGATCAACGTTTACCCAGTTGTCGGTGAGGGCAGCTACTAAACCAGGATTTACTGCGATGCCAGGGTTTACAACAACACCAGGATTAATTACCAGATTGGCTTTGGCTTTCACCCATATTGCCCGGCGACCGATGTTGTTCGCATTGTATTTGATCCACATCAGGCCGTCCATACCCCAGTCGGTTCCCCAGGAGTTTTTGATCAACCAGGCACCTTTGGCGTCATCCCAGCCGATGATTTGTACAACATGGTTGGAAGAAGGAGCGCCGTAGTTGCTGGCAAAGCCAAAGAATACTCCAGCTACATAGTTTTGGAACAAACCATCCACCATTACACTGGAAGCAACTGAACCATATTTGCAAATGGCTTCCTTGATTTTGGCTACTGAAGCAACACCCGCATAGGTGGCGGCTGGATCAGCCAGGCCCCAGGCTTCAGCTTTGTATGAGGTAGCTGGTTTGGGCTGGCAAGCTGTATAGGAATTGGTGTAAGGATAAGAAGCTTCGGTTGTTACACTGTTGTTGCCATCTACCCACCACTGATAAACCAGATTGGACATCCCGCCACCGCAGTCACCACCACCAGAGCAGGACAGTACTTGTTGTTCGGAAAGATTCAATGCATTTGCTGCACCACCGTTTACCTTTAGAAAGTTGGACTCATAGGCCGCAACGGTACCAAAAGCCCAGCAGCTGCCACAACCACTCTGATCGCGGACTGGAGTAATATGGCCTTTGCTGCGTGCATCATAATTCGAAAAACCTGCATTACAAGCCAATACACCGGGGTCGATGGTGAAGGTTTTGGTGCGCAGGTAAGTGTTGATGCTCTGGAGCTGCTGTGGGTTCGGTTCTTTTTCACCAGTGATTTGGGGAATGGAGCGACCAGACACTGAGGTAAATCCTACTGCAAATGGTAATTTTTGGGTCAGAATGAACTGGCGCTGTTGTTGCAACTCCAATCTGATGGGCTGAGGTGCTTGAATTTCACGGTTGATGTAGATCTGGGGAACTTGAACTTGAGCGTACATGCTGCAAGCGCTCAACAACAGTGCAAAAAGGTACAGCGGCTTGGTGAAGCCCGCAAAGGTTAACTTTTTCATGGTAATCTGCTTAAAGGGTTGGTGATAGAATTTTGGGACTTATGGGGGGCGGAGATATTGTTCTTCTGAGGAGCAACATCTCCTTTTTTTCTAATCAATCTGTACGGTGTAGCTTTCTCGTTTGGGGTCCGCAGGAATCTGCTTGTTAAAAGGCCTCCGGTACACAAAATCCAGCGTGGTCTTGCCTTGTTTCAACGCTTTGAACACAAATACATCCATGCCCGATTTTCCGTCGGTGGTTTTTTCAGATTCCTGATGGGTTTGGCTTTCCAGCTGTACAAATGTACTGTCCAGCGGATTGGCCAAAGCCCAACTGTAGCCGGTCGCGATGCTGCCGGGTAACTCAATCGTAAACTTTTCGCCTGCTTTGGCGCGAATGGTGTGTTGTTCAGGGATCATGTCAGGGTCAGTTTGGCATTGTGCCAGAATCAAGAGAAGGCTGATCAACCATTTCATAGCGATGGTTTTTGAGAACGTTCATAGGTAGGTGTTGGAGAGGGGAGGGGGCGTTCCAGTTTTTTGATTTTTTTTTGAAAAAACTTTCAAACAATAAATGCTGCCCTGTAAAAGTTAAGGAACGGAGGCATAAAAAGCCCGTTTCGTAACATTTATTTATGTAATTTTATCAGTCTTTGCATCCGGTGCTAGATAAACATACCAAGATGAAAAACAATCAGAAGTCAATAATCCAATGGACACTCCTCGCTCTTGCCAGTACACTCGTCATTTTGACGGGGTTCAGCAAAAACATCTTTTCAACCCAACGCCAAATGACCTTGAAAGACTATCCTAAAGAATGGAAGCAGATCGATTCCCTGGAAAATCAGGGACTACTGCGTACCGCACTGGAAAAAGTAGACGCGCTTTACACCCGAGCGAAACAAGAGAAAGAATCTGCCCAAGTCCTCAAAGCCCTGATCTACCGCAGCAAATACCTGGCGAATCTGGAAGAAAACGGTGAAATCCTGGCCATCAACCGCCTGCGGGAAGAAGTGAATGGGGCAGCTTTTCCGGAAAAAAACATCCTCCAGTCCATGTTGGGGCAGTTGTACCAAAAATACCAGGACGAAAATTACTGGCGCCTCAGCAACCGTACCACCATTGCCGATTACAAGCCCGATGACCTGGCTACCTGGTCGGCAGAGCAAATCCAGGATGAAAGCGCCAAATTTTACCTGGCATCAGTGGAAGGACAGGGTTTGCGCAGCATTCCACTGAAAAACTTTGACCCCATTTTGTTGCCAGGAGTCAATACTGAAGGCCTGCGGCCAACGCTGTTCGACATATTGGCGCACCGTGCCATCAGCCACTTTGCCAATTCACGGAGCCGGGTGGCCACACCAGCCTATAAATTTTACATCGACAATCCTGCTGCCTTTGGCGAAGCGGCCAGTTTTGCCTCGGCTAGCTTCCCCAGCAAAGACGAGGTTTCGTACCAGCGCCGCGCCTTGTTGTTGTACCAGGAAGTCATCAAAGTACACCTGAACGACCCTGCGCCCGATGCACTGATTGATGCAGATTTGCTGCGCCTCGATTTTGTAAACGAAAATTCTACTTTGGCCAATAAAGTCGACTTTTACCTGGCGGCTTTGGAAAATTTGGTTAAAAAATACCCAACCCATCCTGCTGCTGGCGGCGCGACTTACCGCATGGCGCAACACTTCGCCCAACGGGGTCGGCAGTTCAACGCCCAGGACAAAAGCACCGAGAAATACCGCCTTGACCTGAAAAAGGCCAAAACGATTTGTGAGGATTGCATCAAAAAATTCCCCAAATCGAATAGTGCCCAGTTGTGTAAAAACCTGATCGCCAGCCTCGGCAACCGCAGCGTGAACCTGCAACTGGAGGAAGTGAGTAGCCCGAAAGAGCCCATATTGATTCAGATCGGTTTCCGCAATGCGAGCAAAACCTTCCTGCGCCTGGTACAGCTCACTCCCGAACAACGCGACAAACACCGCAAAATGCGCCAGGAAGACGGAGATGCATTCCTGCGCAAACTCAAACCCATCCGGAAGTGGATGGCCACTCTACCCGACGATGGTGACCTGCAAGAACACTTCACCGAAATCAAAGCCGATGGTCTCGATCTGGGCTTTTACATCCTCCTGGCTGCCGACGATGAGGCCATGGGCACCAAGGAACGTCGCCCAGCGATCGCTTTTTTCCACGTTTCCAACTTTGGTGTCCTGACCCGCAACGACGATACGGGAGCCCTGAATTTGGTGGTGGTCAATCGCCAAACTGGCGACCCAATCCCCGGCGTGGAAGCCACTTTTTTCAGCAATGAATACAACCGGAGCTCTCGCACCTACGACGACATAGAAATTGGCAAAGCCAAAACCGATGCAGATGGCTTCGTTTCTTCCAATATCCGCGATCGCTCCATCCGGGTGCGTTTCATTCAAGGCAAGGACTACCTGTTCCTGAACGACAGCTATTACAGTTATAGCCGGGAGCTGCGCGAAGACATTACCCAAAACACGTACTTCTTCCTGGATCGCGCCATTTACCGCCCCGGACAAACGATCTATTATAAAGGTATCGCGGTGGAAAATCGTCCCAATGAGAAGCCAGTTATTTTGACCAACACCAAAGTAACCGTGACCTTCTTTGATGCCAATAATCAGGAAATTGAACGCAAAGAACTGGTGACCAACGCGTATGGCTCCTTCAACGGCACCTTCGTAGCCCCTGCGGGCGGCCTGCGCGGGCGCATGAGCCTGATCAGCAGCATTGGTGCTTCTGCTACCAGTTTTAACGTAGAAGAATACAAACGCCCCACCTTCGAAGTAGCCATGAAGCCATTGGAAGGGGAGCCCAAACTGGATCAGCAAATCACGGTCAAAGGCGACGCCAAAGCCTTTGCAGGCAACAACATCACTGGGGCCAAGGTGACCTACCGCGTGGTGCGTCAAACCCGCATTCCCTGGTGGATGATGTGGCGCTGGGGTGGTTACTGGCCCGGCAATAGCGAAGAGCAGGAAATTGCCCAGGGTGAAACCCAAACCGATGACCAGGGCTTGTTCAATATTACTTTTCAAGCCATTCCCGACCGGAATGTGGCGGCAGCGGATAAACCCGAATTTCAATTCACCGTGTACGCCGATGTGGTGGACATTACTGGCGAAACCCACTCTGCCCAGCGCAGTGTGACCATCGGTTACATTGGTTTGAATGTGGAACTGGATCTGGCGGAAAAAATGAACCAGGCCAAAGCCTACTACCTGGGCATCCGCACCCAAAACCTGGACGGGCAATTTCAGGCAGCCAGTGGTCGGGTCCAAATTTCCCGCTTGAAAGGGCCTGAACAACCTTATCAGAATCGTTTGTGGGATGCTCCGGATCGCCCCAGTATTGCTGAAAAAGATTTCCGGGCAGCTTTCCCCAACCTGCCTTTTGGACAGGAGGACAAACCTGAAAACTGGGCCAAGCAGGATTTGATTTTTGAGCAAAATTTCAATACCGCCGAAAACGACAGCCTGGCGTTGCCGATGATGAACCTCAGTGCGGGTCATTACGCATTGGAATTGAGTACGCAGGATGCCAAGGGAGAAAAGATTGAAATCACCAAATACTTCCAGGCCTACAACAGCGTAAGCAAACAAATACCCGCCAATACCATCCTGATGCGGGAATGGGACCAAAGCAGCTTTGAGCCGGATGAAATGGCCGACCTCATGATGTACTCCGGTTTGCCGAACCTCAAAATCCTGATTGAAACCGAAAAAGACAACCGCATCCGCGACCGCAAATGGATCAGCCTCCAAAAGTGGGCAGAGGAAAGTTACCTGGTGAAAGAAGCCGACCGGGGCAACGTGCAGTACCTGCTCGCCTACGTATGGAATGGCCGCGCCTACAGCGATCACCTGACCCTGAATGTGCCCTGGAGCAATCAGGAACTGAAAGTAGAATACCAGAGCTTCCGCGACAAACTCAAACCCGGTCAGGACGAGGAATGGCGCTTGCGCATCAGCGGGCCGAAAGGGGAACAAGTAGCGGCAGAAATGGTGGCTGCGCTGTACGATGAGTCCCTGGATCAGTTTGCCGCCAACAGTTGGTACATGTGGCCTTTTGGTAGCCAGTCCTACTCTTCGTACAGTTGGAACAACCAGGCTTTTGGGGCAACTTCCGCCAATTATTTCATCAGCACCAATCAGGGAGAAGTGGCTGGCCGTGCGTATCCGAGCCTGAACTGGTTTGGTTATATTTACGATGCTGAAGGTGGTGATGTGCGGCTAATGGGTGGTCGCGCTCGTACCATGGCGCGAAGTGCTCCGGATGTTTCTTACAGTATGAGTCAGGAAGAGCCTGCAATGGCACCACCGTCAGCACCCCCGGGAGCACACGACCTGAAGCCTGAAGCTTATGCAAGAGAGAAGAAATCAAAAGACGACAGTATGGAACTGGAGGATACGCCAGCAGCTGAAGCCAAGCCAAAGCCCATGCCCGTCGACTTCCAGCCCCGTACCAACCTCAAAGAAACGGTCTTTTTTATGCCCGAGCTGGCCACCGATGCCAGCGGTGCCATCCTCATCAAATTCAAGATGAACGAGGCGCTGACTCGCTGGAAATTCCTGGGTTTGGCGCATACCAAAGACTTGAAGATTGGCAGCACCACCCGCTCGGTGGTGACCCAAAAAGAACTGATGGTACAACCCAACGCGCCACGTTTTTTGCGTGAGGGGGATGAGATAGAGTTTACCGCCAAGGTGAGCAACCTGAGCGGGCAAGTGCTCACGGGTATGGCTTCCTTGCAATTGTTTGACGCCGTGAATGGTCAGGCAATCGATGCACAATTGGCGAATAACAATAGCTCGCAGTCCTTTACCGTGGCGATTGGCCAATCAGCGCCCTTGTCCTGGAAACTGAAAATCCCCGTGGGTGGGGCCAGCGCGGTGACCTACCGGGTGATGGCTTCGGCGGGCAGCTTTAGTGACGGAGAGGAAAATGCCTTGCCTGTACTGAGCAACCGCATGCTGGTGACGGAGACTTTGCCACTTTTTGTACGCAGCAAGCAGAACAAAAACTTTACCCTGGCTTCGATGGGCGAGGGCTTCAAGTCAAGCACCATGCAGCCGCACCAGTTTACGCTGGAGTTCACTTCCAATCCTGCCTGGTTGGCGGTGAAGGCGCTGCCGTACTTGATGGAATACCCACACGAGTGTTCGGAGCAGATTTTTAGCCGCTATTATGCGAATACTTTGGCTGCGCACGTAGTCGATCAGCACCCCAAAATCCGGCAGGTGTTCGACAAGTGGAAAGGCTCAGCAACGGCCTTGCAGAGCAACCTGCGTGCCAATCAGGAACTGAAATCGGTACTCCTGGAAGAAACGCCCTGGGTACTGGAAGCACAAAGTGAAGAAAAACAACGCCAACAAATCGCCATCCTCTTCGACCTCGACCGCATGGCCAACGAGGAAGTAGCAGCCCTAGGCAAATTGCGCGAACGCCAAATGGCCGACGGCGGCTGGAGCTGGTTCCCCGGTGGAACGGGCAGCTGGTACATCACCCAACACCTGGCTTCGGGCTTCGGCCACCTGGCCAAACTGGGTGTAAAACCCAAACTGGCGAGTGATGAAATGGCGCTGAAAGCTATCGAATACTGCGATGCTCAAGTGGCCAAGGCTTATGAGGACTTGAAAAAAGCGGAAAAGGAAAAACGCCTGAAGTTGTCTGACGACAACCTCTGGGACATGTACATCCACTACCTATATACCCGCAGCTTTTATCCCAAAGCGACCAGCACCAAGGAAGCAACCGAGGCGCGGAACTACTTCATCCAGCAGGCCAAAACCTACTGGACCAAAAAGGGCAATTACCAGCAGGGGATGTTGGCACTGGCGCTGCACCGCTTTGAGGACAAAACGACTCCAGCACAGATTGTAAAATCGCTAGGTGAACGCGCCATCCGCTCGGAAGAGCTGGGCATGTACTGGAAATCGCCCGCGGGCTACTACTGGTACGAGGCCCCCGTTGAAACGCAGTCGCTGATGATCGAACTCTTTGCCGAGGTCGGCAAAGACGACAAAGCGGTGGACGAACTGAAAGTATGGCTGCTGCGCAACAAACAGACCACCCACTGGAAAACCACCAAAGCGACGTCGGAAGCGATCTACGCCCTGCTGGTCACCCAAGGCAAGGTGGACATGTTGGCCGATGCGCAACCCGTCAAACTGGAGTTCAAACAACTGAAGAATAAAGCTGCTCAGGCCAGCATCGGCAAAGCGCAAAACGACGCCGAACCGGGCACGGGCTACTTCAAAACTTCCTGGAAGGGCAAAGACATCCAACCCGGCATGGAGCAGGTGAGCGTGAGCAATCCCAACGCAGGTATCGCCTGGGGTGCTATGTACTGGCAATACTTCGAACAATTGGACAAAATCAAAGGCTTCGAAGCAACGCCACTGACCCTGCGCAAAAAACTCTTCAAAGAGGAAAAAACCGCCACCGGACTGAAACTACGCGAGATCACCGCCACCGAGCCCCTGCGTCCCGGCGACAAACTGATCGTACGGGTAGAACTGCGCTCCGATCGCGACATGGAATACATCCACCTGAAAGACATGCGCGCCTCCGGCTTCGAACCGATGAACGTGCTGAGCCAATACAAGTACCAGGACAATCTGGGCTACTACGAAAGCACTGGCGACGCCGCTACGCACTTCTTCATTGATTACCTAAGGAAAGGGACTTATGTGTTTGAATACCCGCTGCGGGTGGTGCACAAAGGGACTTTTTCGAACGGGATCAGTAGCATTCAGTGTATGTATGCGCCTGAGTTTAGTAGCTTTTCGAGTGGGGAAAGGGTTGAGGTGAAGTAATGCAAAGGAGAGAACACCTTGGCTGGGGCTGGGGTGTTCTCTTTTAAAATAAAATTTGCAACAATAGATTGAATTTTGTATTTTTGAATGAAAATAAAAACTTTTACTTTTAGTGCATTATGGCAAAGACGAAGGAACTCATTCGATTTGACTGGTTTGTAAAATTCTTTCGAAAAGAGAAGGATGAAGTATACTATTGGAACTTACGTGAAGAAAATTCCTGGGCACGCACACTTAGAGCGGAACTCCGAGCAGCAAAAAAAGAGCAGGAACTGGATATTGCTCGGGAGATGAAACTGGGAGGTGAACCGGTTGAAAAGATCAAAAAATATACGGGGCTGAGTGAGGAGGAGATTGAGGGGCTGTGAGGGGGCTGGTTATCTAAAAACTTATTTCCTGAAAATGTTACAATTCGAACACATTACGACCAATCCTAAAATTTTGGGCGGCAAACCCATCATCAAGGATACCCGCATCAGCGTGGAACTTATTCTGGAGCTTTTGGCTTCGGGGGCGGTCTAAGCTGCTATGATTAGAATTATAAATACTAATGTTGAAAACAATGCCACTTGAGCTGGTCTATCAGAATTTTCCATTCGCTTACTTGTGCTCAAAGCTCCGAAATATAGGGCAGAGAGGAATGAGAGTGTCGCAAAAATAAGGAAGTATATTTTGAATTCAGGGTTATTCTCACTCTCAGCGCAACCTAACATAAAAAATAGAAGGATTAAGGTTAATAATTGATTTAGCTTATTCATGACATTGAGTTGTGATAAAGTATTTAACCACTATTTCCTAAATTAAGTTCCTCACGCCACCGCATACCCCGTATACGGCCTTTTATATGGCGCATGAAAAGCCAACACAATATCTTCTTTCGGAATTCCATGTTCTTCCTCCAGCACCCCCACAATATCATAGTCCGTGGCATCTTCCTGTACCCAGATTTTGTCGTTGATGATGTCGATGTGGAAGACACAATAATGCACCCGCTCCAGGCCTTCCCAACCTACACGGTACAATTGGTAGTGATGGTGTTCAGCATCGAAGATCAATTGAAATTCAGTATTCGGGCCATTGACCAATTTGCGGGTGGTAGCATATTCGGTAATGACCTGCTTGATGGTATCGGCGTAGTGGGTTAATTTATCCATTCCAAAATCAGTTTTTCAATGGGATCAAAAATAAGGATGTTCAGCTCTGTCTGCATGAATTCCTGAAAGTAGGGTTTTTCATTCAATTCATTAAAAACATCTACGGGCATGGCAAGGTATAGGTCACGATGGTGCTCAAATTTTTCCAATGCCTTTTGGTAGAAAACAAATTGGCCATAGGCTCCATGGAAATCATGAATGATGGATCGGTTGAGAAAACTTTTGACTTCAACCACAATTTGTCGATTCCCTTTTTCGGCTTGCACCATTTTCTCCGCACCTAAATCTGCTTCGACGCTATCTCTTCCTCCCAATCTAATAATGTACGGATCATGGGTGATGATCCATTCGTCTTTAACTAGGGCTTCTTTTACAGAGTTGTGGTAAATATCTTTTGCCATGTGATCATTCGGTAATCAAGGTGAAACTAATTTGCATCTACAGGATTGACCGATGGATAGTCTTCCAAAAAATCTTGTAAGTTGCTTACTCTGTTGATTATTTAACCAAACAGCGTTTTGACGGAAGCGCGTGTGCCTTTGAAAACAGGAGTACCACCGAAAATTTCAGGGCCACTAATAATACTTTCTGCCTCCTACATGTTTTAAACAAAAATAGGCCTATTTTCTCAAAATTCAAAGTTTTACATTTGCTTGGCCGAATTGTGAAGATACAATTGATAGGGATCGTATTCCGAATCGAAAAACAATTGAAACTCGGTATTCGGGCCATTTACCAATTTACGGGTAGTAGCATATTCGGTAATGACTTGCTTGATGATGTCGGAGTAGTGGGTTAATTCAATGCCAACCATGAAGAAAAACAACAAAATTCCTCAAAAACCTACCATTTTTCAAGCACTGCATAAAGCCTTGCTGGAGTATGGCGAGATGAATAGAAGTTTGTACGAATACGATATGGAAGAACATATCGCCTTTTGGACAGAAGGAATGAAAAAAGACAAAAACGATTTAGTTTTCGTGGTGAATGAAAACAATGGCCACATAGCGATGGTGCTTATCACCAAAGATGAAAAACTGTTTATCAACGAAGAGGCAAGAGCGTACCTGCAAAAGACTTGGAAGGAGCAGTATGAGAAAAATATCAAAATGCTTTTGCCCGGAATGGTCGCTGACTTAAACGAGGGAACCTTTCCCTTATATGGTGTAACCATTGTGAATTGAGCCATACTTGCATTAAGTCACAGGGGCTATTGAGTAGGATGTTTGTGCTGTTTTGCAAGAGAAATAAATTGGCCAGACGTCTGACTTATTTCAATTGACTGATAATCATTTGCTTGGAATTGGGTGGGCGTCTGCCCAAATCACAAAGGGTGCATACATTTGCTTTGTTTTAGAGGTCGGTTGGAAGGATCAAACCAGGGGTTACACCACCAGCTCCATCCCAAATCGCTCCCGAATTCCCTTCCGCAACGCCTCCACATCCAATATTTCACTGTACCGCTCCAATCGATACAACTCCTTCAGCAAAGCATCAATTACAATGGATTTAGTGTCTTCAGCAGCTAGTAAATCCTCATAAATGCCGCTGGTCGTAGGCGCAGCATAGTACAACTCATGTCATTACTTTTTGTCGAAGCCACATTAATAAACTACCCAAGATAATACTCCCTAAAATAGTCAACTTCAGCTCGCTCGCGAAGCTCGGTGTGAACAAACAATTCAATGTTCTCTCTGGAAAGCACTTTCCCAAAACCAGCATCGATCAATCTGAGTCCCTCTTCCGTTTGTACGATATTTTTGAACATCCATTCCTGATCACCTCGGGTGTAGAAATTGGTGGGACGCATTAAATCACCGTGGACAAAGCGATTTTCGTGCAGTTCTTTGAGTTTTGCTTCAAACTGCTGCATCATTTCCGTTCTTATGGCGAGCTCAAAGTGGTGGATGGGCAAGGGATACAAACGTTCCATCACCAACATATCGTGCTCTTTTCCGTCTGTAGTCTGCCAACGGTCTTTGCGGATGAATTTGGGCATCAGATCGTTGATGGCATTGGCATAGATTAACGCAGCGACCTCGTCCTCAAAAGTGGGTTGCTCGTTTAAAAAATCTACAGGCTCGCCAGTATTGGCATTTACAAACTGCAAATAGTTGGGCAGCATAACTTTGCCGATCTCAGTAGCGGAGAGCGCAATGATCAGGGTAATGCGCGAGCTTTCAAGAATGTGCGGAAAAGATGGATTTGAATTGGACATTTTCTCCTATTTTACTTCAAGATATGGCATTTAAATTAAACACTTTATCTAAACCCACCCTTCAACTATTTCAACCCATTCCCTGTTACCCTTAAACTACAAATTGACTCAGCCACAAACTTTCACTCAAACCAAAGATCAATGAAAACGATCCATATTTTGCTGCCCTTCACAATCCTCCTAAGTCTCGGCTCATGCGGACAGCAAAAAGGGTACCCAACATCTACTTCATCAGCAGCACGCGCTGCTGCCAAAATTCCCCCGGCCGAACTGGCCAAATACCATACAGCCGTTTTTGCAGCGGGCTGTTTTTGGTGTGAAGAAGCCGTATTCGAAAGCATCAATGGGGTAGCCGAAGTCATTTCTGGCTATTCAGGCGGTACCACCGAAAATCCGACCTATGAGCAATCCAATACGGGCTTAACTGGCCATGCAGAATCGGTAGAAGTGTATTACGATTCCACGGTGATCGATTACAAAACCTTGCTCAGGGTGTATTTTGCCTCGGGGGACTTGACCCAGGTGAATGGCCAGGGGCCGGATATAGGTTCACAATACCGCTCGATTATTTTTTACAAAAACCCGGTGGAAAAAGCAATGGCAGAAAGTTACATTGCTACGCTCAACGCCTCAAAAAAGTACAAGCGCCCCATTTCTGTAGAGGTCACTGCATTTACCAAATTTTGGGTAGCTGAAGACTACCACCAGGACTACGTGCAGCACAACCCTGGAAGTGGTTATGTGCAAAATGAGTCTATTCCGAGGTTGAAGCGGGCGCAGGCTCAGTTGGCTGATGTACTCAAACCGGGGCTAGGGCAGCATTGATGGGGTTTCAGGCAGCCTCCAACATTTAGAGACGCTGGGCCGTGCAGTTCTGCATGGCCCAGCGTCTTTACGGGTATTACCTTTAGCCTTCATCCAACCTAAACGGCAAAGACCGCAACGCCTTCCCCGTCAAATCCAACAAAGCCCCGGCAATGGCTGGTGCAACCGGGCCCAGGGGTGGTTCTCCAATACCAAAAGGCTCGGGGGCATTTTCCAGGATCGTTACCTGAATTTCGGGCACGTCATTCAAGGTTGCCAGGGGGTACTCGTGGTAATTGCTCGCTGCTATTTTACCATCGGCAATAGTGATCTCTTCGTAAAGTGCCGCGCTGATGCCCATCATAATCGCGCCTTCCACTTGTTGCTGAATTCCGCCAGGGTTGATGGCGATGCCACAATCGATCACCTCGGTCACTTTCAACACTTTGATGGCACCATCTACAATCGAAACCTCAATGGCGGCAGCGGCAATGGTTTTGCGGTCGTTACAAATGGCGACGCTGCGGCCAACTCCAGCTTTTGATTTAGTGCCCCAGTCCGTTTTGTCTTTCAGCGTTTCCAAAACTTTGATCATGCGTTGGTTGAGTTCATCGCCACCCTGGAGTAGTTTCAGCCGCATTTCGAGCGGATCTTGCTTGGTATGGTGAGCCAATTCGTTGACAAAGGACTCGATGGCAAAGGTGTTGGCAAATATGCCCACCGAGCGCCAAATGCCAGAAGGGTAGGGGACTTCCACATTCCAGATTGAAGTCGAGCGATTTTTGACGGGATATAAAATGCTTGCACCATGGCCTGCTGAAAGCCAGTCTGCGCCAAACATAGAAAGGGCAAAATTGCCACCCAGGTCTTTCATGACCATGTCGGGTGTGGCTTGGTCGTGAGAGATGGCCTCAAGTTCTCCTTGTTCGTCAAACACTGCTTTTAGCACGTGATGGGTATTGGGACGGTACACCGAATTTTGGAACTCTTGTTCACGGGTAGGGATCAGTTTGACGGGGGCACCCACGATTTTGCTGATCCTGGCGGCTTGAGTGGCGTTATTCCGGCCCATTTTTCGGCCAAAACCGCCGCCAAGGTAAGGCGTTTGTACATCTACCTTGTCCTTCTTTATCCCCAATGCGCTAGCGAGTTGCCCTTGAACCATACCTGCGGCTTGGGTGCCGATGACGATGCTGGCCTCGTCGTTTTCAATGTGGGCCAGTGTGCCGTAAGTTTCCATTTGGGCATGCGCCGCCATGGGGGTGCGGTAAGCCTGTTCAAAAACCTTGGCTTTGCTGTTGGAAAGGATGGATCGGGCACTGCCTTTGTCCTGGACGTTGACCCGTCTGCCTTTGCCAACCGTGACCAGCTCGATGATTTCTTTTTGTTGCCAGGCTTTGGGGATGTCCCACTCCACTTTGATCTTGCGCACGGCCATTTCGGCTGCGTATCGGTTGATGGCAACCACCGCAACTAGGTCGTCCTCCTGGATCACTTTTACCACATCTGGCATTTTGGCCGCTTCGGTCGTATCGATGCTTTTGATTTTGCCATTCAAATAGGGGCATTCGAGGGTGATGGCATGCAGTAGGCCATTGCGCCCATGGTCGATGGTGTACAAAGCCGTGCCCATGACTTTTTCCTGCAAGTCAATTCTTTTAACCGTTTTGCCGACGTACTTGAAGGCAGATGAAGGTTTTAATTTCGGGGTTTTGGGCGTTTTCCATTCCGTGGTGCTTTCCGCAATTTCAGCGTAGGTCATTGTTTTGCCCCCGCTACTCAATACTCCGTCCTTGGCGCTTACGCTGCTCAGGGCTACTCCCCATTGGTCAGCAGCAGCAGTTTTGAGCATCTCGCGCATGGTAGCGGCTACTTCCCGTACTGGTATGTACAAGGCCAGCGTAGAATTGCTTCCACCCGTGCCCAGGCTATCAATGATGCCACTGCTGGTGCTGGCATGTTCCACTTTGATGCGCTCCAGCGGGATTTCCAGCTCCTCGGCGGCCAGCATTGCCAAGCCGGTAATCACATTCTGGCCCATTTCTATTTTAGGCGATTTGAACAAAATGGAATTGTCACTCAAGACTTGAAACCAAAAATCAGGTTTCATGGAGGAAATAATGGCAGGGAAGTCCATACGTTCAACGGTCTGCGCCAAATAACGGCGCGTCGGCGAGCAGCCCAGGAAGCCCGCTACGATTGAACCTCCGAGGACAACGGCAGTACGGCGCAGGAATTTGCGCCGGGAAAAGGGTCTTTTGTTGGAATTTGCTTTAGCGCTCATGGGGTCAGATTTTTGATGCTTGTTGAATAACCGCCGCTCTTTTGATGGCTTTGATGATGCGGGGATGGGTACCACAACGGCAAATGTTGCTGATGTTGCTTTTGATGTCCTCGTCGCTGGGATTGGGAATCTCCTGGATGAGTTTTGCCGCGGCCATCATGAAGCCGGGTTGGCAATATCCACACTGGGGCACCTCTTCCTCGATCCAGGCCTGCTGGATGGGGTGAATCTGAGTCTCAGTAGACAAGCCCTCCAGCGTGGTCACCTCCTTACCTGCGGCATACTGCACAGGCAGGGAACAAGAACGGTACACCTCGCCATCCACATGCAGGGTACAAGCACCACACATGGCTTTTCCGCAACCGAATTTGGTGGCTTTGAGGTGCAACTCATCCCGAACCACCCAGAGCAAGGGCATTTCGGGGTCAACATCTATGCTGACGGGTTTTTTATTGATGCTGAAATCTATTTTCATGACTTAGCTTTTAAATTGTATTTATACCATGTAGTGACTGATCACTCTATTCTGAAGGAAAAAATTAAATGATCATTCCCCACAATAGGTCAAAAGTATCTTCAATCAGTTTGTTTTGTTCAGTTGTAGATAGATTAGCATGGATCAAATATTGATGCAATCCGTTAATGTGGTTGAAGAATAGGCTGAAGATAAAATCAACAGGTCTTGGCTGGATGATTTTAGTGGCAATCCCTTCCTCAATCAGGTCGAGGTCTGGTTTCATCTGTCGGTACATTTCTTCCGCAGACAAGCGGGAAAGAAATGGTGAAGTATGAAACTGTTGGATAAACCTGAATTCCGTACTATGCTCCAAAGCCCAATACATCACTTGTGAATAGCGATTTTTCAGCCTGGCCTTGAGCGTGTTTTCCGGCAAGGCGTTGTCGATCAAATGCTGTGCCAAACGGGTCTTGGTATCGATGTACAAGGCAATGACCAAGTCTTCTTTGGTCTTGAAATAATGGAACAAGGTGCCATTGGCTACCCCAGCCTCTTGAGCAATTTTACTGGTCGGTGTGCCATGAAATCCGTATTCAACAAAAAGCTTGAGCGCTGCCGCCAATATTTCCTTTACTTTATCCATTAAATGCTAGATTGACTAATCACTCTACAAAGATAATTGGATTTTATTTTTTTCAAACCCATTTGAAAAAAATATGCGATGATGCTTATTTCAGACAATTCATTCGATATGCCTTCGGTGTTAGACCCACAAATTTTAGGAAACAATTGCTGAAATGGCTTTGGTCGTAAAAGCCACTTTCTAGGGCGATTTGCACCAGAGATAAATCGCTCAGCATCAGTTTTTTGGCGGTTTCGATGCGCAGAAAGATCAGGTAATTGATTGGAGATAGGCCGGTGTATTGTTTGAACTGGCGCAAGAGTTTGAACTTGTCGCAATTGAAGCGTTTACACAGGTCATCCAGGGTGATTTTTTCTTTTAATCGTGTTGCAAAGTAAGCTATGATTTGATCAAAAATGGCGTGTGCATCCTTTGGCAAAACGATCTGCTCTTGGATACATGGTGCTGGCATTCGAGGGCTAAAATCCTGGTATAAATGGGTAGGAATTTTTTGATCGCAAGAGGTCGCTTGTTTGTGGAGGAGCCCATCAAACAAGCGACTTTGCCGACTTTGTACCGTAGATGAATGTTGCGACATAGCCCCTGATTTTGAGCTAAACTAGGACATCCAGTTGGTGAATTAAGTAGTGAAACCAGCGATTAACAGGCGTTTAACTTCCTTATTGTATCATTAACAATTTTTTGTACTTGTTGCGGGTTTCTTCCACGCTGGGATTCAATTTGAGGGCCTGTTCAAAAAAAGCGAGGGCACGTTCCTTGTTGCCATTTTTTAAATAGCCGTCGCCCAAGCTGTCGAAAACATTGGCGGAATTGGGGTGCAGGGCTGCGTTGATCCGGAAAACCGTAAGGGCAGCTTTTGGGTTGCCACTGTTCAACCAATAATAAGCCGCCGCATTGAGTTCACTTTCCCCCGAAATTTTGTGCCGGACTTGATTGGCCAAACCCAGGTAATTGATGTTTTCATCGGCCAACAAACCTTCTTTTAGCCATTTGGTGAGGTAGGTGTAGCTGTGGTAATTGGGAGTGTAGGCTTCTTTGCGCAGGATTTTCAGCAGATCTCGTTCCAGGCTCTCTACTGGCGATTCATTGATGCGGTTGAGTTCTACACCGTTTTCGTAAACGATGAAAGTCGGAACCCTAAAAACCTGTAGGCCTTGGTCTTCCCTGCCCGGACTTTGTTTGTAGGTACTATCGGCATTGTCGACGCCGATCAGCGTGATTTTTTGGGTAGGGAAATTGAGTTGGTTTAAAACCTTCATCATGCGTGGTAACTCCCTTTTGCTATCACCGCACCAGCTACCAAAAACGATTTTGATGCTGATGGAAGCCGTGTTCTGTTGTTTGAGTTGGGTAACAATGCCTGGATTGGGCGTGTAGTTTTGGTAACCCGGATTGTACCAACTGGCATAAGGTGCCTGCTGCAGGGCATTGAGGCCAACAAGGCCCAACAATTTTGGCTCAGGAGTGCTTTGGGCAAAAGTAGCAGTGGCAAGCAGGCAAAAAAGAGTGTGCAAAAAAATGGTTTTCATGTTTGTCGGATTGAAAAGGGCGATACCCGGGTGCAACGAGTTTGCAGTCCAAATACCAGGGTGAATGAATAATTGTTCGGCACAAATATTCATGCACAGAATCCGGAGAGTCTTGGAAAATATTGCAGTTTTTCCTAACGAACTGTTAATCCAAAAGAGCGTTAAAGTGGCTATTTGATGGCGAATCCATTTTTTAAACGTTTGGCTAAAAAGTTAATGTAGTTTTGTCCCACTACCAATAACTAAAACCCTAATCATCATGATTGAAACCTCTCGACTCCGCATTCGCCCCCTCAGCTACGACCAATTGTTGAAATACATCCAAAATGACCAATCCCTGGAAAGAGAGCTTCAACTGAACGACAGTACCCGCACCATATCCCCCGAACTCAAGGAAGCCCTGGAACAAACCATCCTGCCCAATGTAGCCCGGCCCGGGCACAATTATTTGTACTCCACCCTTTGGACGATTATTGATCGGGCGAAAAATCAAATGGTGGCTGATTTGTGTTTTGTCGGGGAGCCTGATCAGAATGGCCAGATCGAAATAGGTTTTGGAACTTATGAAGCACATCAGGGCCACGGTTACATGACCGAAGCAGTAGGTGGAATGGTCAAATGGGCGAAAGCTCAGCCAGGAGTTAAATGCATTTACGCCGAGACGGCGGAGGACAATTTTGCCTCCATGTCTGTTTTACAGAAGAATGGCTTTGTGCATTTGAATAAGGTGGATGGGATGTGTAGTTGGAGATTGGAGTGATAATGTTGTAAACAATAAAGTGCACTTCTTTTCATTTTAAACTTTGAAAAGAAGTGCAACCTTATTTCGCTAAAAATCAATCCGCGTGCTGCATCACCAATGTCACCACCCCGGCCTTGACAAACACCTCCATCGCATACAATTCATCACCACTCAACAGCGAAATTTTACCCTTGTCGATACTGGATTTGATCTTTTCTGCATCCTCCATCCACATAGCTTTGCCAATCAGGTAAGCTTCTTCAATGGTCATGCCGGGGTTAAAACGAATGGTGTACGCAGAGCCCCCTTCGCCCATGTCGGCTTCTACCTCCGCGCCGTTGGTGTAGGCCACTTTGTAGCGGTCATAACGGGTTTCACCTTTGGGCAAATTCACCTTAGCTCCTTTGCGTGGGGAATGCATTTGTAGGTAGCGCTCCTGGATGGTGCCTGCATCTGCATCATCGGCATTGGGATCGTCACCGTTGGGTAGGCTGCCGGGCGTTTTGTACTTGGAGAGGTAGCCATCGAATACAAAACCTGTTTTGCCGTCGGCGGTTTTCACTTTCACCCAGAATCCCTTGATGGTGAATCCTGGAAACACCGTTACCGAGTGCGCCGTTTTTTTGAGGCCTTCAGCTTGAACGGTTAGTAAAGCACCATAATCTACAGTCATGATTTTGGCACCTGTTGGTGAGGCAGTTCCGCGCAGGATGAGCCCGCTGGCTGCGTGTACCGTTAGTTTTTCTCCGGCGGCGTAACTGCCGATGGAAAAGGCTAAAGCTGGTAGCAAGAGCAGGGCGAAGAGGAAAAATAGCGCATTGTTTTTCATGTGTTCAATAAGGTTGATTAGGTTGGCAATAAATAGTGATCCCAAAGGTATGCTTCTGGGAAAGTAAGCACATAAAATTACATGCTTTTTGGCTATTTTTGAATGAATTAAACACCTTCATCATGCTCGAATTGATTCCTATTCAACAAACCCTCGCCGAAAACCAGGAACTTGCCGGAAAGCCAGACTGCCTGGAAATCCTTACCATGACCATAGATCACTACAAAATCATCGGATTTGTTCCACCCTGGATAGGGTATTTTGCGCAAAATAATGGCGAAATAGTGGGTAGCGCAGGGTACAAGGGACAACCCCTCGACAACAAAGTAGAAATAGCTTACTGGACATCCCCCAACTATCGCAATCAGGGCATTGGCACCGAAATTTGTGGACAGATGGTGCTGCTGGCCCGACAAGCTGATGCAGGCGTAATCATTACCGCCAGAACCTTGCCGGAGGGCATTGCGTCCAATCGAATTTTGGAAAAAAATGGATTTAAACTTTTGGGAACCATTTGGGACAAAGACGATGGGGAAGTTTTGGAATGGCAGTGGGAGGAAATGCCCAGGGTTTAACAAGAAGCGGTTAAACTATATGCTTCCAGCTATATAACCTCTTGACTTTGAATGGTTTTTGACGTATTTTTAAGCTCATTTAGTTGCTGCGAAAGCCCAACTTATCTTGTGTCACTTGTTTTACATAACTTAAAAATACACCTATGAATCCATTCTTGCGTTTTTTAACTCTTGCTGTGTTGATTTCTCCCTTGAGCTTGATGGCTCAAAGTCCCGTAGGCTCTTGGAAATTGTCGGTTCCCGATGGAAGTGGCAACATGATTACCCTAAAAGTAGATATTTCTGCTGAGGGAACTTTTACCCTGGACGTTGGTGCTGATGGCAACATCGAAACCAAAGGAAAATACACCATGGATGGGGCAAAAATGACCATTCAGGAAACCGAAGGTACCGAATGCACGGGAGTTGGAGTGTACACATTCAAAGTGGAAGGCGATACGATGACCATGACCAGAATAAGTGACGCCTGTACCGATCGCGGTGGCCCAGAAGGAGTAATGGTCTTGAAAAAGGCGTAAGTTTTTGGCTTACAAATTCTGTAATTGAATAAAAGGCAGGCCAGTTGACACATTCAGCTGGCCTGTTTGTATTTTTTGCTGAGTTTTAAAGGCTTTTCAGGTAAAAAACGAACAAACCAATATTGACAAAAAACAGGGTTTCATCAGCTCAAAAGTCAGTGCATCAACAATTGGCTTGTCGTTTTTTTACAGCATGAAAAATGTCATGCTGTGCTTGTTATTGCTGGCTTGTACTGGCCTTTGTCGAGGCCAAAAAGTCGAAGAAAATACATTCAATGTCGGGCTTGAACTGGATGCGCTTCCTTACCTGACGGGTGGCTATTTTATTGCTGGCTGGGCTGGTCAAGGCCACTGGCGCTGCCGGGTTTTGACCGCCAATGTCAATAAGCCGGATTGGAGCACGCCAAAAGGTTTCACCAAGCACCACATCACCGCCTACGCTGCGGTAATTGACGTTTTTTTGAAACCTGGCTGGCGAGGTTGGTGGATTGGCGCCGGGCCAGTTTATTGGCGGAGCCGCATCCAAACCGATGCCCGCATCCAAACTGTCCATTTTAACAACTTCCTCCTGAATGGCAGCTTGGGTTACAATTTGAAATTGGGCAAGCAGTTTTACCTCTCACCTTGGGCCGGTATGAGCATGCGAATTGCAGGTGATAAGGATGTTCCCGTAGACCAGCAATTGTTCACCTTGCCCCTGTTTAACCCCGAAGCATCGCTGAAACTGGGTGTTTATTTTTAAAGGTGATTAAACCCGCGCATATGGCAAACGCTCAATCAGCTCCACCCGGTGGTAAGCATCCAATCCACTTACTGCCACTGTGCCTGCTCCTTGCAGGTCCAGATTGCCTTTTTCATCCAAACAATTGTCCGGCAAAATCAGCTCCAGCACCTTGCCGCTGATCAAGATGGTATTATTGGCCTTGATGTGGTATTCTTCTACGTATTCCAGGCCCATTTTGATGCTTGACTCAGCCACGTAAGGTGCGGGGATGCCTTCGTGCCACTCTGGAGTTAGGCCGACTGCAGCAAATTCAGAAACCCCATCGGGATAACTGGCCGAAGTTTGGTGCGCCGCCTGAACGATGTTTTCCTGCACGTGGTTGAGGGTGAAAAACCGGGAATGCTGGATGTTTTGATAGGTATGCCGGGTTGTTTTTAAATCGCCGTCTACCGGGCGGGTCACAATCCCAATCAAAGGTGGTGCTGAACCAATGTGCACCGCAGAGGAAAAAATGGCCAGATTGGGTACACCATCGGCACCAACACTTCCCACCAAGTTACCACTTTTAAAGCCAGTAATGGCATTGATCAAGGTCAAACGAGGAATCCGGGGAAGTTTTTCAATGTCGGGTAATGAAAGGATCATAAGATATTGCCTTAAGTCTTGAATGTATTGCATCTAAAACGGAGATAGGAACAATGAAATTCGCTATTTGTTTAGGGACGAGAAAGAAATAAATGCCACCATTTAGCAAAGCTATTTTGACCTTAGTCGACTATCTTTTGAGGCGAATAGCAAGCCTATTTAACGAAAAAGATAGGAAGAATAAGGTCAAAAGAGCGAAGGGAAATGTGGCAGTTATTTTTTCTCGTTCCTTAGCCTGACCAGGTGATGCGTTTTACCCCACAATCGACTCACAAATGTAATCCGGAATGATCCCAGTAGAGCGGATGTTCATTTCCATCTCACTTGGGCTGGTATTGCCACTGAGTACCAGTGCGGTTTTGATGCCAAATTTGTTTCCTCCCAGAATATCTGTATGCAAGGTGTCACCCACCATGAGGATTTCCTCCTTGTTGTATTCACTGTAGCGATTGATGTCTTCAAAAGCGAAGTTGAACATCTGGGTGTCGGGCTTGCCGAAATGGATGAATTTTTTGTTGATGATGCTTTCCACCAGTTTGGCGATGCCCCCCGTGGCGATGGATACGTCGTTGTGAGAAACCGGGTAGAGGTTGTCCGAATTGGCCACAATGATGGGCATGTTTTTTTTGCGGATGAGGTTGACTGTGCGGTTGATATCAAAGTTCCAATCGAAGCCCTCATCGTCCAAAAAGACCATGGCTTTGATGTCTTCAAGATCGTGTTTGTCCAGATCGGCGATGGCTACACTCTCCAGGTTGGCCTGCATGATGTAGTGAGCGGCGTTGGCAGTGCCTAGGTAAGCTACTTTTCCCCCTTTAATCTTGAGTTGCAGGTATTGTTTGGCCATCATGCCCGAGGTAACAATTTTTTCCGCAGGAATACCCTGCAGGCCCAGTCGCAAAAAGGATTCAGCCTGTTGCTCTTGGCTGCGGGAGGCATCATTGGTGAGGATGCGAAACTCGATGCCCCTGGCCTGAATAAAGTCCAGGGTTTCCTGTACCCCTTCGATGAGCCCCCGATAGTTTTTTATCACCCCATAGGAATCCAAAAAAACGGCTTTGAAGCCAGAAACTACTTCCAAAAACGAATCAATTCTTTCCATACCACCTTACAATTTTAAAGCCTTGAGTAACTTGTCGGCATCGAAGCCCTTTTCAATAGAGGGAAAATGTACTTCGAAAGCCTCTTTCTGCAATTTGGTTGAGTAGTTTTGGGCAAAAAAGTACGTGCCATAATCGACGACGTAATGCAACAAAAAGAAGCGGTAGACCTCTTTCAGGCTGCGGATTTCGGTTTCGGTCAGGGGATAATGGGCGTGGTATGACTTCAGGAACAGCAAAAAACGCTCTTCCATCAGTGGCCCAATGTTGTAAGAAAAAACGGTGCGATCACCTACATTGGAAGCGACCCGACTGAAAAAATAAAAGTCCAACATGCGATTGCTGATGCGGAACCAGTCGTAATCCCAGCGCGAAAATAATCGAAAAGTGGAACTTACCGAAAAATTGCCAATGTTCCAGTCCACAAAAACCGGGATACGATCAAGGCGATGTAGCCGCAGCTTGTCTTCATTTTCGTAAAAAAGGTCACATTGCCGTTTGAGTTCGTCTTTGTCGACATGCGCCCCCAAGTGGCTATTTTTCCTATCAATGGCCTCCATCAAATGATCTATATCGGTGTGCAGGGTTTTGGAGGAATTGGGCAAGGTGTTGCGGATGCTATGGCAAGCTTTGTGAAATTGGGCAAACTCCCGGCCAAGTTTGATGATGTGATCCTCTTCCAGGCGACGGGGCAGCCGGGTTTTGATGCGTACCGCCCGGTAAAACACGACCCACACATCAATGTCTTCGTGGATGTAGCGGTGTACAAACAGGCTGGTGCTCTTGATGAGCGAACGCGCCAGCAGGTTTTCAAATGGTGCTGGCAGGTTATTAGCCAATACGTTGATGATGCGGTGGTCCTCCACAAAATGCTCGTAACGCCCAAAGTAAGACAACTTGGCGATCACAAAACTTTTGTCCGTAAAGGTAACCTTGTAGACATGGTTGGTAGAGACCCTGGCACTGATGTCGGTAGTGGATTCGATTTGGCGCGAGGGGTCGTAAGCGGTCCAGGCGTAGCGGATAATGGCGTGGTAATCGGGCTGCATAAGTAAGGAGTTGAGAAAGTCGAGGGCGGTTGAGCCCCCCTTAACTTTCTAACGCACAATACACAGAGGAGCAGCTTCGCTGCTTATTATTCACCACGACGGCACAACGGGCACGACGATTTACGCACTTCGTGCGTTTAAAACACGACGCTAGCGTCGTGATGTGCGGAGCAAAACGTCGTGTTCGTCGTGTCGTCGTGGTGAAAAAAATAAGCAGCGGAGCTGCTAACTACGTAATGTGAGTTACTAAACTTTTAAATGATTTCAAAATACCGCTTTAGTTCCCATTGGGTTACCGCCTGGCTGAACTGCCGCCATTCCCATTCACGGGTGCGGATGAAATGGTCGCAAAATTCAGCGCCAAACAATTCAGCCGCCAAGGTAGAACTTTTCATCAAATCCACCGCCTCGTACAATGAAGTAGGCAAGGGCGGATTGCTGGTATTGTCGTAGGCGCTACCGCGCACCGGGTCGGGTAGCGTCAGGCGATTTTTGATGCCGTACAGACCCGCCGCCAAACAAGCCGACATGGCCAAATAAGGATTGGAATCCGCCCCCGGCACCCGCGTTTCGAGGCGCATCGACTTGTGGCCGTGGTTGATCACCCGCAGCGCTGTGGTCCGGTTCTCAATGCCCCAGGAGGCACTCACCGAAGCCCAGGAACCCTTTACCAAACGTTTGTAACTGTTGACGTTGGGTACAAACATGGGCAAAATGTAGGGCAAACAATGCAATTGACCCGCTACATAGTGCGTCATCAATTCGCTCATCTTTTCGGGCGCATCGGCCTGGTAAAAGAGGTTCTGCTTTTGTTCAGGATCCCACAAACTCTGGTGGATATGCCCGCCACAGCCCGGCAATTCTTCGCTCCATTTGGCCATAAAAGACGCCATAATGCCGTGGCGATAGGCAATTTCTTTTACCCCGGTTTTGAAGAGGGTAGCCCGATCGGCGGATTCCAGAATATCGTCAAAAATGATGGCGGCTTCGTATACGCCCGGCCCTGTTTCGGTATGCAACCCTTCCAGCGGAATGCCAAAGTCTTGTAAGTCATCAAAAAGCTGGTGGTAAAATTGAGGATTGACCGATGGCCGCAAGATGGAATACCCAAACATGCCCGGTGTAAGTGGAGTAGGGGAGTGGTAGTCCTTGTCGTGCCAGCTTTGTGGGGTTTCTTTAAAATTGAACCACTCAAATTCTTGCGCGAACATGGGCGTATACCCCAAATCCAAACACTCCTGTCGAATGCGCCGCAACAAAGTACGGGGGCAAGCACCGCGTACTCCTGGTTCGGCTTGACTGAAATCGCCCAGGAAAAAAGGAATGTTGTCTTCCCAAGGCACATAGCGGAGGGTATTCAAATCTACATTACAAATGGCATCGGGATAGCCAGTATGCCAGCCGCTGGCACTGGTATTGTCGTAACAGACATCGTTGGAGTCCCAGCCAAAAACCACGTTGCAAAAGCCCATTCCTTCGTCCAATCCTTTGAGGAACTTGCTGCGGTGCAGGATTTTGCCACGCAGGATACCATCGATGTCGACGATGGCGTATTTTACTTTGTCAGTGGGGAGTGCGTTGAGGGTACTGGCAATGTCCTTGCTGGTCATGGAATCGAATTTTGGGGCAAAATAAGCACTAAGGGGCGATAAACAAATAAGTGTTCATTTTGCCCCACTACTAAATACTTAGAGCATAAGTTCCGCGACTTCTTTTTCTATGTAGACCTTACTCCGTCTTAGGATAGAAAATATTTTGAACAAATCTTCTTCCTCAGCTGCATCAAAAGTTTTACCAATCGCAAATTCTTTATTTTCCAGTAACACAAAACGCCAATATTGTCCTACAACGTAAGCCCCGTACATTGGCCTTGGGTGTTCATTCAAACTTTGCGTCGCCACCATCGCAATGAGTAACTGTCCAACCGGGTCATTGGAGGTACTTTTAAACTGCGGCTTGTATTCATGCAGAAAAAAGAAAGGTTGTCTGGGTTTTTGTTCCCCGAGCGCCACCAAAAACTCTACTCGACCGCGTAGTTTAACCTCTTTATTATTAACATCCCGCACACTAGCTTCTAGGGTTCGCTGCGAAAAAGTGGAATAAACATCTTCCTTGTTAAAATCAACTAAAGTGATGATGCGGGAGATGAAGAAAAACTTGATTTCATCCTCATTCCATAGGTTGGCTTTGCGCCGAAAAGCCCGGTGATTGCGCAACAACACTTCCCTTTCAAAATCATCAATAGGCTCCTCTGCACTCATCCACTCATCCAAGGCAGGAAGTGTATCTAGCTGTTTGATCCCAAATGTCAGTTTCACCTCTTCCGTTTCCCAACGTTCAAATGGTTTCATACTTTTTTCTTACAAAGTTAAGCTAAAAAGTGGCATCTTGGGGGGGAAATCTGGACGGGATGTTGTTTTTTCTACTCAAATTTCCGGTGCTGCTTTTTGACCGTGTTCCGCTTCATGCAGTGCTGGAAGCCTTGTCCTATTTTGTGGGGTTCCGCTATTTTGTTTACCTGCGGGGCAAACAAGGCGACAACATCGAGCAATCCAATCGCCTCTGGATTTTGATCGGCGCTACTTTTGGGGCCTTGTTGGGTACTCGTATTTTGGGTGTATTGGAAGCGGGGCCACAATTGTTTACGGTGCAAAAGCCGCTGGAGGTTTGGTTGCTGGCTTTGTTTTCCAGTAAAACCATCGTGGGGGGATTATTGGGTGGTTTATTTGGCGTGGAGGCAATCAAAAAAGTGATTGGGGAAAAAAGCTCATCGGGCGATTTGTTCACCTATCCTCTGATTTTGGCCATGATGATTGGGCGCTTTGGCTGTTTTTCGATGGGCGTATTTGAACCTACCTACGGCATAGAAACCACCTTTTTTACCGGAATGGATTTGGGGGATGGCTTGCGGCGGCATCCGGTAGCCTTGTACGAAGTGCTGTACCTGGGACTGTTTTGGATCGTCATGTACAACTTTGAGCGAGCATACCCTCTGGCATCTGGTGCGCGTTTCAAAATCTTTATGCTGGATTATCTGTGCTTTCGCTTTTTGCTGGATTTCATCAAACCCGTGGAGCTTTGGCCCTGGGGATTGAGTGCCATTCAAACGGCTGCCTTGTTGGGCTGGCTGTATTATTGGCGATACGTAACACAACCGAAACGATTATTTGAAAAAGTTGATGCAACCTAGAAATCAAGGATTTGTGCACAAATCTAGAACCCCTCCCCGAAGGTTCCAAACCTTCGGGGAGGTAAAACAGCGAAACAGTGCTTTGCTTGACCGCCCCGAAAGTCTGAAACTTTCGGGGCGGGGTATAAAATCGTGCATATGTCTGTTAATTGACTGATAATCATTGAATCAACCAAATCTACCTATTTCACATGCCCATTAGCCGCTACACCTATTACGACTACACCATTAGCCTCTGCCCCGAGTGCCTGCGCCGCATCGACGCCAAAATTGTCTTTGAGGACGACCAGGTCATCATGCGCAAAACCTGCCCGGAGCACGGTTTTTTTAAGGTAAAAATTGCCGATGACATCGAATACTACAAAAACATCCGCAACTACAACAAAGCTTCGGAGTACCCCCTGCGCTTCAATACCCCAGTGGAGCACGGTTGCCCTTTCGATTGTGGTTTGTGTACCGATCACGAGCAACATTCCTGTTTGACCATCGTGGAAGTGACCGACCGCTGCAACCTCTCTTGCCCGACCTGTTATGCGGAGAGTGGGCCGCAGCAAGGGCGACACCGCAGTTTGGCCGAAATTGAAGCCATGCTCGACCTGATCGTGGCCAACGAAGGTGAACCCGATGTGGTGCA
Source organism: Saprospiraceae bacterium (assembly GCA_027488855.1). Lineage (GTDB taxonomy): Bacteria > Bacteroidota > Bacteroidia > Chitinophagales > Saprospiraceae > Haliscomenobacter. The sequence continues at coordinate 1,633 of JAIYAV010000208.1, read as the reverse complement.
AATCAGCGGCGGGGAACCAACTTTACATCCCGATTTTTTTGCCATCTTGGACTTGGCCAAAGCCCGCCCCATTCGCCATGTGATGGTCAATACCAATGGCATTCGCATTGCGCGGGATCGAGAATTTGCCCAACGCTTGGCGACTTATCAGCCCGATTTTGAAATCTACTTGCAGTTCGATAGCCTGGAGGAGGCCCCATTGGTGCATTTGCGGGGGCTCGACCTGCGTGAGGTGCGGGAGAACGCCCTGAAACACCTCAACGAGTTCAATTTGTCGACCACCCTGGTCGTAACCCTACAAAAAAACATCAACGATCAGGAGATTGGCCCCATCATCGAGTATGCCCTAAAACAGCCCTGTGTGCGGGGTGTGACCTTCCAACCTACCCAAATCGCGGGCCGGGTAGAGCATTTTGACCCTGCCAAAGACCGCATGACCATGACCGAAGTGCGGCGGGCCATCGTGGAACAAACCGAACTGTTTACGCCAGAAGACCTGATTCCAGTGCCCTGCAATCCTGATGCCTTGATCATGGGTTACGCCTTGAAATTGAATGGGGAGGTTTTTCCCCTGACCCGCCTGATCGATCCCAGTTATTTGTTGGACAACTCGCGCAACACCATTGTGTACGAGCAGGATTCGGGTTTGCACGAGCAGGTGATCCAGTTGTTCAGTACTGGGAATAATGTGGACGTGGCGGAGGAAAAACTAGAGTCGATCATGTGTTGCCTACCGGATATTTATGCGCCGGGACTGAGTTATGGGAATCTCTTTCGGATTATCGTGATGCGTTTCATCGATGCCTGGGATTTTGATGTGCGGGCCATCAAGAAGTCTTGCGTACACATCGTCCACCCCGATTTGCAGCGGATCATTCCTTTTGAAACGATGAATTTGTTTTATCGGGGCCAGGAGCGGTTGGAGCAGTTGGATACTTTGATTGAGTTGCCGATGTATAAGGGTTGAATCAATTAAAATGAACGAATCATGAAAAAAGAAACGCAGATTATTGCTATTCATCTTGGAGTGCAGGTACTTTATTCAACATTTTTTCTTATCTTCTTTTATTTTCAAGGTATCGAAGAAGAATTTTTTAAAGTATATGCATGGATGGGGTTTATGGTTACACAAGCTATGTTTATGATTGGCCATGGAATCACAATGGCTATTCTGGCATCTAATCAACCCAAAGACAAGCCAGAATATGCCCAAGCACATTGGTTAAGTCTGGGGTTTGTGTTTTTATTGGGCGGGTCGATTTGTTTCGCTGCTCCAGAGGTATTTGTAGATCGATTTTACTAATTTTTTTGGATAAAATGAAAAGAACAATTAGTGTTGCCGTTACTCATCTTATCGTCCAACTCTTTTACAGCACCATTCTGAGTGTTTGGTTGTACAAGGAAAAAGCCAAATCTGATCATCACCCCAATTACGCGGATGGTGGATTTGTTCTTTTTATGGCTATGGCAATTGTCATTCATATTTTTATCGGCATGCTGTTGGTGCTAATTGACAATAAGGATGATCCGGAACTAAGAAAAGCCAATTTATTAGGGATATTGGTCACCCTTTTGATAGGAGCGTCAATTTGTTATTCGGTGCCAAGTATTTTATAAAAATTGTGATTTGAAT
>JAIYAV010000373.1 GCA_027488855.1 Saprospiraceae bacterium | reverse complement strand
GAACAACCTTTGGTGCCAACTACTTGGTACCCGATCTCACGCCATTGGCAGCCCATCACACCCTTTTGTTTTATGATCAAGCGGGGGCAGGTTATTCCACTGCAGTAAAAGATACGGCAAGGTACTCCATTACCAATGTCTTGAAGGATATTGAAACCATTCGCAAGCATTTCCGCTTGCAAAAGCTCAACCTACTCGGGCATTCTACTGGCGGATTGATCTGTGGCTATTATGCCACGACCTACCCCAACCGGGTTCAATCAATGATCCTGATGGCTCCAGTACCTGCTTCGGCTGCGATGATGAGAGGTTGGGGGAACAATAAAATGGATGCTACTTCAGCGCAAATCCAAGCTTACAACTATAAAAAATACACCAACAATCCTGTCGATTCGATCAAATCCTGTTGGGATTATTACACCCTTTGGATTCGTGGTTACGCTGCTTCCTATGTTCAGGGTAGAAATTTGTGGGGGAATATCTGCAATTGTAACCAGGTAAACTTGATGAATCCCTTTAGCAATTACTTGATGAAATCCTTGGGTAAATGGGACATTACGCCTCAACTTGCTGCGGTAAAGGCTCGCGTGCTTTTAGTGGTGGGCGATAAAGATGCCATCCCTTATCCTTCTTTTGAACAATGGGAAAAAAACTTGCCCAACAGCACTTTGCTCAACTTTAAAGGGACCGGCCACATGCCCAATGCCGACAACCCTGCTGCTGTTTTTTCAGCGATTGAATTGTTCTTACAAAACAAAAAGCCCAATGAATCGGTGATGGAAGCAAAAGGTGCTGGCGTTGTATTGGCTGATGACTGGAAGGGCTCGCCCTACCTCAGGGCTAGAGCTGCGGTTATTGGGTTGGAAAATGAATTGGTTAGATTGGCGAATAAAGCTGCATGGGATAGCCTGTCCAATCTTTATGTTCAAAATGCAAGTATTTACCCTCCGGGTGCGCCTCCTGTGATGGGGCGAAAAGCCATTGCCACTTTTTGGCGGGCCTTGTCAATGCGAGGGATGCATTCCTTGAACTTACAATTGATTGACTTGGAACTTTCTGGCGACTTACTGATTGCCCGCGGAAAATACGCAATGAGCAACCAGCAAAATGAGATTCTTGATCTTGGTAAATTTATGGCCACGTATCGGAGAGAAAAGAATCAATGGCAACTGCAGTCAGATATGTTCAATTCCAGCTTGGAAACTCGTTCACCGCTTGAAATACCTGATTATTTGACATTGCCAAAGGAGTAATGCTATCTGGAGTAACTCAGCATCCAACGCATCTTGATGCAAATCCGTCTATAGTGCAAAACATAGTCATGATAAAATACGTATGCCTATTTTTTTCATTAACAGTGCTGCTGATTTCATGCAAAAAAGATGATACGGGAGTCATGCTCTCACTTCCTGCAAAAACCCAGTCGGGGCAACACACCTTTGGATTCCGTTTAAATTCGGCTGTTTGGACCAACTTTGGGAAGGTTTGTTTTCCTTTCGCAGGCGGTTGTCGGGAAAATTTGAACGGTAGGTATTATCCCAGCGATGGGGACATTTCCATCACGGCAGATAAGGTTTTGTACAAAAACAATGTCTGGAACACTCAGGAAAACATCGAATTGAATCTGAGCACCAACTTTCGGGGCGCAAGAACCTATAGTACACTTACGAATGACACCATCGGTGTGGCTTATTCATTCTCCGAAATCCGGCAGCCGGATAAAACCTATTTTCTTTCAGCAAGCAATCCGGTTTTTACGATTGTCATTACCAAAATTGACCCTGTCTCAAAAACAATGTCCGGCGAGTTCTCAGGCAAATTATTCCGAAGAATCAGCGAAGAGTCTTTTGCCACCTCAACTACGGATTCCATTGTTATAAGTGATGGTAGATTTGATATCAGGTTCAAATAATACAGTAAAGAAGCCGTTAATGTCCAGTACCTTGTACTCCACACAAAACCTGAAGGCGCATGAAAAAATTGGGATTAATTGGAGGCGTTGGGCCGGAATCATCCATTGAATATTATCGATTGATCATCAAACGTTTTCAAGAAAGGGTCAAAACCAGGGAAGAATGGCTGCAACTATTTTTGCACAGCAAAGATATGTCTGCCCGCAACACTGCGATGGGTGAATTGGCACAAATTGCTAAAGATAAAAGCACCTCAACATCGGATAGGAATAGCATCATCCTGGTCTTTCAACAAGTGATCCAAAGCCAGGCCTACTGGCGCTTTCGGTTCAACGTCATCGGCCAAGTTTTTGAGAAATAGTTAAAAGCCAACCTGGCAAAAAAGTAAATACAGAATGGAAGCCCATGGTGCTTATCAAACCCGTCCCATCAGGTTTTTAGGATTGGAAAAATCTGAGAACTGGAACATTAAAGTGTATAGCATATCCTGTAAAAACGAGTATGCTGATGCTCGCTTTATCAGCTCCGCCAAAGCCAATATACCCCTATGGCTGAGCAACGCTTCGAACACTCAATTGCCGAACTATCGGGTGGCTACGCTCATCATTCATGAAGGTAAAGAAGGCTGTTTTGCCGTTCTTAGTTGGTGGATAGATGAAAATGTACTGCAACTCTTTGCCTATCTGGCGAGTGACAGCCTACCAGACCAATACCAACTTATTTCAGATAAAGGCATTGTAAGCTGCGTGTGGGAAATGGCGGTACTTTGGTTTGAGCGCAACGCTTGGGTAGAAGAAGTGATGAAGAATCCGCAGTCCCCCCAAGCACTGGACAATTATTTGAGCAAATTTTTTCAAGCTGATGTGTAAATTTTTCTGACAAAAAATAATGACAAATCAATCAAGCTCTATTGTGCAGATGCAATAGAGCTGCCTATTTTCGTTTTGACTATAGTGCTGATCGAACTCTGAGCAGAACCAACCTAATCATCCATTGCAAGACGTCCAATACCTTACTTATGGCCAAACAATTGTCTCCAGAACAACGCGAAATCCTATTCAATACAGTAAAAGCCCGCTTTGAAAAAAATCCAAACCGCCACCAGGGCCTTGACTGGGCGGCCGTACAAGCCAAGCTGGAAGCCAATCCAGCAAAACTACGCTCCCTTTACGAAATGGAAGAAACCGGTGGCGAGCCGGACGTAGTTGGTTTGGATACCCAAACGGGCGAATACCTTTTTTACGATTGTTCAGCAGAAAGCCCCAAAGGCCGCCGCAGTGTGTGTTACGACCACCAAGCCCTGGAATCCAGAAAGGAATACAAACCAGAAAATAGCGCCGTTGAGATGGCCGCTGACATGGGCATTGAGTTGCTAAACGAAGAACAATACCGGGCCTTGCAGCAATTGGGAAAATTCGATGCCAAAACGTCGAGCTGGGTTGTCACCCCTCCAGATATCCGCAAGCTGGGTGGTGCCATCTTTTGCGATTTCCGTTATGGCCATGTTTTTGTGTACCACAATGGCGCGGAGTCTTATTATGGGGCTAGGGGATTTCGAGGGTGTTTGAGGGTGTGAGGGAAGTATACTTTTATTGTTTACTCCAATTGGGCTTTTCTTATTTGCAAATACTACCTGCATTTTGAGCGCCCCACAATTGAATGACCATGCTGAAAAACGTGTTGGCAATTGCATTACTTGGTTTGACATTGGGTGCTTATGGACAGGCCCAAAATACAGAACAGCAATTCACCCAATATTTTAAGCAACTCGAGTCTTCAAGAATTGATACAATCTTAATACTCAAGTCTGGTTGTATAGGTTGTGAGGTTATTTACACTGATACAGCAAAAAGTATCAGTGACGGACAAACTATTTAGTGTCTGTCCATAGAGTTCTAAAGAAAAGATAGCCAGTAAATTATCGTTATTTTTGTAAGATAATTTGAGAACTTGCGGCATGAAAATGTCATTATTTACTCGCTTAGAGACCAAAT
>JAIYAV010000211.1 GCA_027488855.1 Saprospiraceae bacterium | reverse complement strand
CAACATGGGGTAACACCATTTATTTTGTTCCTGCCAATTTTGACCAGGAAAATACCGGATCAAGATTGCCTCGATATAGATGTTAAAGGAGCATTAGAGAACGTACTTCTGTCAGATTTAAAAACATGGAACCGTGATCATTTAGTTGAAAATCAAGTTTTTAAAAAAAGAAAATTATTCAAAAACTGATGGTGAGGTTTCCTATTCTGGACACCCTACCTGAAGGGGTGGCATTGTATACGCCTTAATAATACCACCCCTTCGGGGTTTTTCTTGGGAAATGTCTGGTTTGTCAACGCGTAGCTATAATCATTTCACCCCTTCGGGGTTGAGTTATGGTTCGAAAGTTGTACCAAAAATCACAAACCCATCAAAAACCAGCACCCATGTTGCCCTACTACCTCCTCAGCCTCCTCACCTGGTTCCAAAACCCCGACACCTGCTACACCCGCTGCGGCGACGATACCCCTTGCCTCTGCAACTGCATCTACGAACAAGGCCAACAACTGCGGGCAGACGGCAAGTACGCCGAAGCGGTGAAAAACTTCCAGGCCGTACAATCCCTTTGCCCCGATAAAGGTGCCCAGGCCATCATCGACTCCATTTACCAGACCTACCGGATTTGGGTGTACAAGGATGGGGCTTTTGCGGTGGCGACGCCACTGGGGGAGCCGCTGAGTGCCTTTGAATACTACAACCCGCAGCCGTTTAATAAGTACGGCATTGCCATTTGTGAAAACAACAATGGAAGGTACTTTTTTGTGGATGCCCACGGCAAACAACTCAATGAACTACCCGGATACGAGGGCATTATTTTGGCTGAGGGAGGCCTTTACATCATTAAAAATGTAAACATTAACGACTCCACTTATTATGTAGTAAGTCCACAAAAACCCAAACCTGTTTTTCAAGCAATTGATCGTTTGCCCAATCAACTTGAAAAAATTGGAAAAGACCTACAAATACTTGAATGGGCACAGTTTATCGAAAAAATTTCATCATTTGAGTCCGCCGACAACTTTGTGGATGGCATCGCCCGCGTCAAAAAAGATGGCAAGTGGGGGTATTGGAGCAAAGCGGGTGGCTTCTTGTTTGAGCCGCAATTTGAGGACGCCGACAACTTTGTGGATGGTATCGCCCTAGTCCAAAAAAATGGCAAAACCGGGCTCATCGATAGCCTGGGGCTTCTGGTTCCTACCGTCCTAGACAGTTATCACTGGCTCTACGAAAAAACCATCGCCCTCTACGCCAATGGCCGCCGCGGCCTGCTCTACGTCAAAGAACGCAGCTACATCCCCTGCGAATACGAAGAAATCGCTGGGGCCAGGGACGAATGGGTTCGGGTCATGAAAAACGGAAAATGGGGCTGGGTAGACCACAGCGGCAAAACCATGATCCCTTGCCGCTACGATGCGGCTACGCCATTTGATGCGGAGGGGAAGGCCTGGGTGTATCAGTTTGGGGAGCGTTTCAGGATCAATAAGGAGGGATTAATGGTGTGGGAGAAGTAGGGAATGGCAAATGTCATTGAAAAAATTGAAGACTCGGTGTGGCTCAAATGGCGGCTGCTCGGCGGGCGGTTATCTAAATCTGCCAACCTTATTTCCAGATAGCTGCCCGCCGGGCAGCCACCTTCACCAATCGATCGAACGTCATTTTTCCTGCCGAGAGAGCTGCCCCCTGGGCAGCCTTATCCAAACAATCCGACAACGGCCTCTTCCTGCCCGGCGGGCAACTATCTTTGTAGCCTGCCACCTGGGAAGCGAAGCGAATCAGGCGCAGGGGAAATTTCGACATGGTGGTAGAGGTTTTAGATAGGGATGAAATAAGGATTTTTGGAGACTATAGATAAGCTTTTCAAGCAGCCGATCTGCCCAGCGGGCAGGTATCTCTGTAGCCACAGATGGCGGAATATCGTCAACATGGCGGCTGCCCGGCGGGCAGCTATCTAAATTCCCTAATTGTTTTCCAGATAGCTGCCCGCCGGGCAGCCGCCATGTTTACAAATCATGGGTTAACATTGGCTACAAAGATAGCTGCCCCCAGGGCAGCCTCCTTCACCAATTGATCATGCGGCATTTTTTCTACAGAGAGAGCTGCCCCCTGGGCATCCTTATCCAAACGATCCAATAACGTGTTTCTTACTGCCCAGAGGGCAGCTATCTTTGTAGCCACAGATGACGGAATATGGTCAAGTGGCGGCTGCCCGGCGGGCAGCTATCTAAATCCCCTAATTTTTTTTAGAGAGCTACCTTCTGGTATTTCGCCATGATGATGATTTTTTTATTTGTTTTTTCATAAAAAATAAATAATCAAAATGTTTTTAAAATGGCGGCTATTTTTTATTTTTGATCGATTCTTGATCTGTTTTTGACTTCAAAACCAAACGCCATGAAACCCAACACCTATACCCAACTCTACATTCACCTCATTTTTGCGGTAAAAAACCGTTCCAGCCTGATCCAGCCCCATTTTCGGGAAGAAGTCGAGCGTTACATCACCGGGATGGTGCAAAACAAGAACCACAAAATGCTAGCAATTTATCTGATGCCTGACCATGCCCATATTCTACTGGGGTTTAATCCAAAATATGCCATTTCAGACACCGTTCACTTGATCAAAACCGAGAGCACAGACTTCATCAAGGACAAGGGTTTCACGCCTTTTAAATTCAATTGGCAAGATGGGTACGGAGCATTTTCCCATTCCCGAACGGAGTTAAACAAGGTCATTACCTATATTCTGAACCAGGAAGAGCATCACCGCAAGCGCAGCTTCAAAACTGAATACCTGGCTATTTTGAAAAAATACGACATCGAGTTTAAAGAAGAATACCTGTTTGAGTTTTTATAACATATCTCCCCGAGAACGTAAACCGAGTAACGCCTTTGATTCGCCCTCCTGGTAACAAGGTAGACAGATAAAAACAAAACCATGCGTGATCCATTTGTAGTATCCAGTGTTACTTGGCACGAAGTACCGGATGAAGTGGCCATCGACAATATCAATCTGATTGAATCGGCCTTGAAAAGCCACTTAAAGCTCAGCGATTACGGGGAGATTGTGGGCATTGCCTTCATTTACATCATCGAACAAGATGACGACCACACCCATGTAGACAGTTTCAGTTACCGGCCCAAACGCAAGGAAATTTACACCCAAATGTGCCTACCCTATGCTGTAGTTCAACAATCCAGCCCAGAAGAAGTATTGCACCTGATGGCTGCCAAGTATGTGGACACCATACAGGAGTATTTGAGCAAGAAAAAAATCCGCAATTTTGAGGCACAACGCTTCGTCAAAGATGTGCAGGAACTGTTTGAGCGGCAAAACTGGTTGCACCCCGTAGCCGCATAATTCACACCCAATCAGCCAAAACCACCCTTTTTACCCTCAAATTGGCTGCAAGAATGAATAGTTGCAGCCAAAACCGCTATTTTTACCCACGTTCTGGCTGATTGGGTACCAAAAACCACCTTTCCTTGTACCTCAGTCCAGCCTCCCCTATTGCCCCAAAACAGAATAAACCACCTCTGGCTCCCCCAACCACTCAGTTTCTTTCCACCCCCTTCATCAACCACCCGCCCGCCAAAACGTTATTAATGCATGCACAATCGATTAGATCTAAGTTTACTCCGCGTTGGGTCGCCGCTGCCCGATTGGTCGCTGGAAAAGATTTTTGAGGAAGAGCCCCCTCAGAAGGAAGCATTTTTGGGTAAGCCCCTGCTGATTTTGTTCTTCAGCCTCGGTTGTCCGGGTTGTTTGGGGCGGGCCATTCCCTACGCCAATCGGATGGTGTACGAATTGGGCGATCAAATTCAGGTATTGGGCATCCACACCAATTTTGAGTCACTGGATATTTCCACTGAAAAATTCGCCAAAGCGCGGGAGGAATTCGCGATCCGTTTCCCTTTTTTCAAAGACAAAAACTACGACACCACGTTTTTGAATTACGGTGCCGGAGGAACCCCGCACTGGATTTTGGTGGACAAGGACAATGTGGTGGTTTATTCCATTTTTGGTTCAGATCCCAACAATGCCTTACTCCGCCTGGAGCTCAAAATGAGGGAGCTCGGGCAGATTTCGTTTGCAGAATAGCATTTCCACCACTTAACATTAATAACTCTCATTACGCAGTAAGCAGCATCGCTGCTCGTTTTTTTTCACCACGACGACACGACGGCACGACGATTATGCGCGCCGCGCTTTTTGAGGCTTCGCCTCTTTTTGCTAAAAGCGACAACAATAGGAGAACGGATGACCCGGATCAAAGCGGATTAAAACGGATAAATCATAGGTAACCCAAAATTTATCCGTTTTAATCCGCTTTGATCCGTGTCATCCGTTCTCCTAAATAATGCCGCTCTACGCCGAAGGCGTTAAAGCGCGAAGCGCACAAAACGTCGTGCTCGTCGTGTCGTCGTGGTAAACAATAGGCAGCGAAGCTGCCTGCTGCGTAATGTGAGTTAACAACCAAATTAGTATGCTCAATTGGCTGAATGTCTTAAGATTTGCCAACAATGGCAACCCTGCGCCGGATCAGCGCATGGAAAAAAGTGAAGCAGAATGGAAAAACCTGCTGAGCGAGGAAGCCTTTCGGATTACCCGGCTAAAGGGAACCGAACGCGCCTTCAGTTCTGAAATGTGCAGCCTGTTTGAGCCCGGGGTTTATGCTTGTGTGTGCTGCGACAGCTTGCTTTTTGATTCGGCTGAAAAGTACGAAAGTGGCACTGGTTGGCCTTCTTTCACCCAACCCATTCAGGAAAATGCGATCAGCTACCACAAAGACCGTGGATTTGGCATGTACCGCATCGAAACGCTGTGCAATACCTGTGATGCCCACCTCGGGCACGTTTTTCAGGATGGGCCACAGCCGAGTGGGCTGCGGTACTGCATCAATGCGCTTGCCTTGAAAAAAGTGGAGGGTAAATAATTCGTGGGTTAAGGGTGCTTTTTAGCAAGGCCGTCTTCAATGGACAGCAATCAATGATCATGAGCCATAAAAAAACACGAAGCATTTTTTTGGGCCTGTTTGCGCTCAGCAGTCTATGCTTCGGATCCAAGTTGGAAACAAGCGATCCTCGCCCCAACATCATCTTCATCATGGCCGACGACCTGGGCTACTCCGACATCGGCTGCTACGGCGGCGAAGCCAAAACACCCAACCTCGACAAACTGGCCGCCAATGGCCTCAAGCTGCGCAACTTTTACAATGCCGGGCGCTGTTGCCCCACCCGAACGGCGCTCCTGACCGGGCAATATCCCCATTCAGCAGGAATGGGCAATATGGTGTCGTTTGATGACCAAAAAATAAGTCCTGGGCCGTATCAGGGCTTTTTAGACCCCAACACCCCAACCATCGCTGAGCACCTGCGCCAAGCGGGGTACAGCACCTACATGACGGGCAAGTGGCACGTGGGTGAACGCCCAGAGCACTGGCCGCTGAAACGGGGTTTTGACAAATACTTTGGCCTCATTTCCGGGGCATCGAGTTTTTTTGAAGTTTTACCCGAAAAGCGCAAGCGCTACATGGTGTTGCAGGATCAGGAATACGTGCTCCCGAAGGAGGGCTATTACGCAACGGATGCGTTTACCGACAAAGCCATCGAGTTCATCCAGGGGCAGGCACCGCAGTCCAAACCTTTCTTTTTGTACCTGGCCTATACCGCGCCGCACTTTCCGCTGCATGCTTACGAGAGCGACATTGCCAAATACGAAAGCCTCTACCTGCAAGGCTGGGACGTACTCCGGCAGCAACGTTTTGCCAAAATGCAGGCACTCGGGCTATTGGACAAACGTTACCAACTCAGTCCCCGGCCTGCTGACATTCCCGACTGGAACAGTGTAGCGGATAAAAAAAACTGGGCCAGAAAAATGGCCGTGTACGCCGCCATGATCGACCGCATGGATCAAAACATTGGCAAACTGATCCAGACCCTGGAAGCCCGCAAGGAATTGGACAATACCCTGATCGTCTTTTTGTCGGACAACGGAGGCACCTCCGAAAACGTCGACGATCGAAAACTGGGCGAACCCGGCAAAAGAATCGGCGAACGCGGCTCATACGGCACCTACGATGCCCCCTGGGCCAATGTGTCCAATACGCCCTTCAAACTGTACAAAAGTTACATGCATGAAGGCGGCATCATCAGCCCTTGCATCCTGCATTGGCCCGCCAAAATCAAACCTAAGACTGGTTATCAGAATACCCCCGGCCACGTGATTGACCTGCTGCCGACCAGTCTGGAACTGGCGCAAGTTCCCCTTCCCAAAGAGCTGCCCGGCCAAAGTCTGAGTTATTTTTGGAAGGCCAAAAAGCCTAAATGCCGCTCCTTGTTTTGGGAGCACATCGGTAACAAAGCCCTCCGTCATGGCCATTGGAAGCTGGTCAAAGAGCACGGCGATGAGGACTGGGAACTCTACGACCTGAGCGCCGACCCCAGCGAAAGTGTAAACCTCGCCCCTCAAGCCAGTGAAAAAGTGGAGGAACTGAAGGTGGAGTACGATGTTTGGGCGAAAAAGGTAGGGGTACGGGAAATTCCGGTAAAAAAATGAGCATGCACAACTATCGGTTTACTTCTACAATTTGGCAACTCCTGGTCTTGGTAGGGATGGTTTGTCCTACCTACGCCCAAGTCCGTCCCGCGCCCCTGGATCTGCGCTGCGACCTGCTGCGCCATACCGATCAGGTGCGTCAAAACGGACTACCGCTAACTGTTTCCCTCGAAACCGCTAGCCAACAGGCGGAAACTTACCAATTTGCCCACATTTTTAGCCCCCAGCCCCAATTCAACTGGGCACTCGACAATGCCATCCGCCGGGCCAGCGCCTACCGGATTTTATTGGCTTCTTCCCCCCAATTGCTCCAACAAAATCAGGCAGATTATTGGGATTCAAAAAAAGTAAAATCCAGCCAACAGCAGGTCACTTATGCGGGCAAGGCCTTGATTCCCGGTAAGGTTTATCATTGGAAAGTGCAGGTTTGGGATCAAAAAAATCAGGTCAGCTCCTTTTCAGGACCCACCGCGTTTTATTACAGTCCTCCTGATCCGGCGGAAGTTTTTTCCCATCATACCCTCGCGGCGGAAATCCAAAAACCGGTGGCCTTGGTCAAAAGAGCAGCCGGGAGTTATTTCCTCGATTTTGGCAAAGACGCTCTGGCGCAATTGCAACTAAAACTGAGCAGTGAAAAAACCGACACGGTCTGGATCGAAGTGGGGGAATTGCTGCAAGCGCCACAGGTGGTACACAAAAATCCCGGGCGCAACATCCGCTACCTGAAAGTGCCTCTGCTGGTGCAAAAAGGTACGTTCGATTACCGCATCACCTGGCCACCCAATGCCCGGCGCGACAGCCGCAATCCCATTCAAATGCCCAGCTACATCGGCGAGGTGTACCCTTTTCGCTATGTGTCCATTGAAAATTTTGCGGGCGAACTCAGCCTGGAATCGGTGCAGCGCAAGATCGTTTTTTATCCTTTTGATGAAAATGCGGCTTCCTTCCATTCCAGCGATACCATCCTAAATCAGGTCTGGGACTTGTGCAAATACTCCATCAAAGCCACCAGTTTTACAGGCTACTACGTGGATGGCGACCGCGAAAGAATCCCTTACGAGGCCGACGCGCTCATCAATCAGCTCTCCCATTACGCCGTAGATGCCGAGTACAGCATGGCCCGTCGGAGTTTGGACTACCTGATTTTTCACCCCACCTGGCCCACCGAATGGAGCATGCAAAATGTGTTGATCGCCTGGTACGATTACCTCTACACGGGGGATGTCCGCGCCATCCAAAAATACTACCCCGATCTACAGCACAAAACCCTCCAGGCTTTGGCTGGCCCCAATGGCCTCATCAGTACCCGCACCAATTTGCAGAGCGACGCCTTTTTACAGTCCATCCACATCACCAAAGCCTTTGATGGCCGCCGCGGGCTGCACGACAATGTGGACTGGCCTCAAACGGGCAATTACATCGGGCCAGAAAAGGAGCACCCCGGAGAAACCGATGGTTTTGTGTACAATCCTTACAACGCAGTGGTCAACGCCTATTACTACCACTGCTTATTATTGATGGAAAAAATGGCCCGCCTACTGCAAAAACCAGCAGATGCCAAACAGTACCAGAACAAAGCGCAACAGGTTTACCAAGCTTTTCAAACGACCTTCCGCGACCCCGCCACGAGTTTGATTAAAGACGGCGACAGCACCAGTCACAGCTCCTTGCACGCCAACATGTATGCGCTGGCTTTTGGTTTGGTTCCGGCTGCCGATCAGGAAAAAGTATTGCAGTTCATCAAAACTCGGCGTATGGCTTGTAGCGTGTACGGTGCCCAGTTTTTGATGGATGCCTTGTACGAGGGTGGCTATGCCGATTATGCGCTGGAATTGCTCACTGCCACCACCCAACGCAGCTGGTACAACATGATCCGCAGTGGGTCGACGATCTCGATGGAAGCCTGGGACATCGTGTACAAACCCAACCTCGATTTGAACCACGCCTGGGGTGCAACCCCCGCCAATACCATTGTGCGCAAACTCATGGGGGTGGAGCCACTGAGCCCGGGTTTTGACACCTTTCAAATCAAACCTCAGGTGGGTGAACTCACTTTTGCTCGCCTAAAAACGCCTACGATCAAAGGGCTGGTGTCGGTAGTTTATGAAAAAAAAGCGAAGCAAAACCTGCTGGAGGTCATCATCCCCGGGGGTACGGTGGCCATGGTGTACATGCCGCAAGATCCGCAGCACACAACGTTGTTTGTGGATGGGAAAAAAGTGGCTATTGCCCCACAAAATGGATTTTTTGTCCTCAAAAATGTACAGCCTGGGCAGCATGTATTGAGCACCCAATAACACTGGATGAAAAAGATGTTCACCCTATGGAACGACCCAGCAAAAGGGCAAACCTGCTGGTGCACTAAGCCAAACGTTCCAGCTCAGCCTGCACTTTTTTCGGCAATTTAGCCCGCACTATCGCATACGCTTTTTGAACATACCCCTGCCATTCCGCATCACTGAGGCAATCAAAATCGCTCACCTGCACCCACTTGAATTTGGCCCCACCATAAGGGGCCGGGGCGATGCCTTCCCGCTCACAGATTTCCTCAAACTCCTCCTCGTCTACTTTAAAATTGGCCTTGTCCAGGTTTTTTACGTTGGAGCTGCAAAAAACCTTGCCCATCACCATGAAGCAGAGCTGATCACCGTACTTGATGCCTTCGCTGGTGCCGGGTAGGGAGAGACAAAGCTCGCGGAGTTGTTCGATGTGCATAGGGAAGGATTTGCTCAAAGATAGCAGTAAAATGCGAATGCTATTTATTCCAAACAAATGCGGATGGGTAAATTCATCTGCGTTCGTACGGGTTGGCCTCGCTGTCTTCCAGGAATCCAGTTGGGCATTTTGGAAACTAATTTCAGGTAAGCAGCGTCAATATCAGGGTGGACGCTCTTCATTATTTTGGGATTGCTAATGCTCCCATCTCGCTCGACTACAAACTGGACTACAACCATGCTTCCCAGTAAAGACAGGTCATCAATTGGAGGGAGTTCCAGGTTGTCAATGATGAATTTTGAAAGTGCATTGGCTTCTCCCGGAAAAGAAGGCATCTTTTCTACTACCAGAATGCAGTCAAATGTGCGGGTCCTCAGGTAAACACTTTCCCTCAACTGCCCTAACAGCACTACCTTATCCTCAACTACATGACGATTGCACTTCACCCAGGCAGCAAACTCAGTATTCATGGGTTGGCCATGGATATAAGCAGGCCGCCAGTTTTCCTTTGGGATTATCTTTTCGCATGCACGCAGCACTGCAATGTCCACATAAGGATCTAAACCTTCGATGACCTCAAAATCATACAAAGTCCCATCTGCATTGACATGGATTTTGATTTTGACGTATCCGCTATCCGCCATTTTTTCCGCAGGCCGTTCCAGGTTGGCGTAGATCAGGGTAGAGAGGTACTCACGTGTACAACGCAACATTTCCTGCTCACTCATCGCAGGGTCGTAACAACCCGGCCAGACCGGGAAGTGCAGGGTGTCGAGAGGTGGGGGTGCAGCATTCAGGAGGTCTTTATCCTGGGCGAACAAGTAGAGGGGAGTCAAGAGTAGCAGAGCTAAGCTAAGGACTCGGTTAGTTCTTGTTTTCATTCCAGGCGAAATCTGATGGGTAAATTCATTTCCATTGCTACCGGAGTACCTTCTTTGGTCGTGCCGGGTAGCCAATTGGGCATTTTTTGTACTACCTGAATAGCAACTGCATCCAAAGCTGGATGTAAACTTTTTGCGATTTCAACCGAACGCACTTTTCCCGTTTCTTCAAACATTATCTTCAAGACGACCATACCCTCAACACTGGAGTTTTCCAACTCTTCAGGCCACTCCGTATGGTCAGCAATGAATTGCAACATTTGTCTATGCCCACCAGGGTACGTGGGCAAAGAATTAAAATAGCTAGCCATAGAACAAATTATGATGTCCGTTGAAGAAACTTCTTCGTAAGGCTCAGCAGAGATGGGCGCTTCCATATCCTCCAATAACTCACACGACGATAACACGAGCAGTAGCGCCAGGCTACTCACCCCAAGAAGGTTTATCCGCATTGTTTTTGAATTGAAGTTGAACTTATATCGGGGTAGATGTAGCGTAATCCTGTTTTGGTGTGTGCCGCTCATTTTTTAGAAAAAACCAAACCCCAAAATTTGCACAAATCAAAATAAAAACTAGTTTTGTAATTAGTTACGTAACTCAAATAAAAACACCTTGCTCATGTCATTTTTCGAACAAACTGGCAAAAAAGCCATTGGCACCCGCCTACGCCGTTTGAGTGAATGGATCACTGAGGACGCTGCCCAGATTTACACCCTTTATGGCGTGACGCTACAACCCAAATGGTTCCCAGTGTATTACGTCCTCTCCGGCGGGGAGGCCAAAACCATCACCAGCATTGCCGAAGAAATTGAACACTCCCATGTTTCAGTCAGCAAAATCATCCGCGAAATGGCCAAAAGTGGCTTGATTGCCTTTGGCAGCGATGAAAAGGATGCCCGCAAAAATCTGGTTAGCCTTTCCGAACTGGGCCTGGCCATCAACGCTAAAATTGCGCCTCAATTCGAAGATGTAGGCAATGCCATCGAGGCCATCATGGCCCAAAGCAATCACGACTTGTGGAAGGCCATCGAAGAATGGGAGTTTTTGCTCAGCCAAAAATCATTGTTGCAACGGGTGATCGAACAACGCAAGGCACGGGAAAGCCAGGCGGTGAAAATTGTGGATTACACCCCGACCTACCAACAAGCTTTTCGGGATTTGAATGTCGAGTGGATTTCCAAATACTTCAAAATGGAGGCCGCCGATTACCAGGCCCTGGATCACCCGCAAAGTTATATTTTGGACAATGGAGGACATATTCTGGTGGCCTTGTACCAGGATCAACCCGTGGGGGTCTGTGCTTTGATCAAAAAGGAGCACCCGGTATTTGACTACGAATTGGGAAAAATGGCGGTCAGCCCAGCGGCGCAAGGCAAAAACATTGGGTTTTTACTCGGCAAAGCCATCCTGGATAAAGCCAGGGAACTGGGTGCCCGGAATGTTTTTTTGGAAAGCAATACGCTCCTCAAACCGGCGATCAGTTTGTATTACAAGTTGGGTTTTGAAAAAATCAGTGGCTACCCTTCGCCTTATGAGCGGAGCAATATTCAGATGATGGTGGAGTTGTGAGCGCTAAATTCAAAGGTGCATTGAAAGGGATAAGCTTTTCAGTGCATTAAAATGAGGGTCAATGGCAGTTGCCTATCTTTTTCTTATAATGTAACACATCAAAACATTTGGCAACCTGCTGCTTGAAGATATTTAGCGTTTTTCTAGGCTAAATTTGACTAAAAACAGCTTGTTAATAATATTTTTTTATTTTACTGTTCATTTTAAAGCGTGCATACTTATGGGTTTGGAGAATTTGAATCAGCGTCGTTGATGGATAAGACTTGAACTAGCTGGCTAATGCCACTGGCTTGAACAATAAAATTTTAAATCTATGAAAATAGGGGCAATGTACTCCCATCTGAATGGTTTTGAATGGATTCAGTACCATCAAAAAGCCATGTGGGAAGAAATAGAGGAAATCATTCAAGGAATTAATACTGAAGATTTTAAGACTGAAATCAGTCAGAAAAAAACAGTGAGGGACAAATCGCTGTTTAGCCCTGCCGATTTAAACATAAGGATGAGAGAGAATTTTGAAAGCCGAGGCTGGCACCAGAGCCACACAAATTACTGGTTAACTGATGAGTACAAACTTATTACAGACGCCATGCGCCTAAAGGGTGAGGAACAAAAAATAGATAAAACGCCGACAAGTTCCTACAATCAACCTGATTTTGTAAAAAACCGGATAGCGGTAGAAGTTCAATTGGAAAAATACAGCTTTAACGCCTACGATCTATTTGCGAAGCACCTTGCCTTTTATATCGGCGATGCCATCGATGTCGGCATCGAAATCCTGCCGATGAAAGTTATGCAGGCTGAAATGTCTTCCGGGCCTGGGTATTATGAAGGGGCGCTGTATGACCTGGCGAGGCAAGGGCGAGGAGTGCCTGCGGTGCCTTTGGTGTTGATTGGGATTGAGCCGTGAGGTTAATCGGAGGCGGAGGCATTGAACCAGCATTTCACATTTAATGCAATGCGGGCGCTTGCGTTCTGACAATTGTGCTACGCTTTAAACAGCCGATTGATCTGGTCATAGGCAGGAAGCAATTTTCCGTTGCTTTTCCAGATGAAGAGATTCGGCACACACTGTGTGCCAAATTGAGTTAGTCGCATATTTGATATTGGTTGGTAAGTAGCGGGTAGTCTATCTTGTGGAAAGTTGCACTGCTGGGCTGGTCTAAATTCCCATACAGTCGATCTCGGATTGTAGAGACGCACGGCCGTGCGTCTTATATGGTGCATGGCTCCGATTTTGGGATCTATTCAAATTCAGGCAATTTTCCAGACAGCGTCTGAAAAATTGAGCTAGTCACCTATTAGGTTGATAATGAGTGCGAAAAAAAGAAGCGCTGAGATCGATGATTTTTATTCCATTTCATTTTTAGAAACCCTATCCCTGATTAGCTCCAAAAGCGAGTTTACTCTGAGTTCATTCGGTGGGCCACCTGCATGGTGAACAGCTCTATAAATGAAGAAAAGGCAGGTTCTTAATTCTGACAGGGTCAGGTCTTCGGTTTTGCCTTCTTCGATTGCTGAGTCAACCTTTTGTGAAATTTCAAAACAGCCCTCAAAAGAACCTGCATATTCATAGCCGTTAAAAGAATGGGCAAAGCTTCCAGCGTCCCAAAACGCTTTATCTGAAAGGGTTTGGGGGATGTATTCTAAGATTAAGATCAGGTCTTCATTTTTTGTTTCTCTCATGTTTTTCATCTGTTAGAGGTAATTTTGAATATTGCAAACGATAGGGGTGTAAAATAAGTTTTTTGGAGTTAGGTGTGATTTTGGAATGGGGTGATTTGTCCCTCTTACCTTCATAACAGGTCAAAATAGGGAAGTGCAGCTTAGTTGTCACTCGACAGAGTAGCTACGTGTATGTTTAAATTTTTGAGTTGGCCTTTTTAAATCAAACGGAAATTTCCACCTCATTAATCACTCTGATTGCTTCATAAATTGGGATGTCCGCCCCCAAAATTTCAATAGAAACAGTAAAGGCATAAGGTACAGGGTTTGTGTTTTTATCCCATCCTTTATGTCCACGTACGGCGAAGCTGATTTCTTCTGGCAAATCATAAGATTTAATGATAGCCCAATCTTTTTGAAGCGTGCTATCATTTCTCAATAGTCCGCGCAGTTTATTCGGACAGGATTTGAAAGAATAAAAAAAGGTCGTAATGTTAGAGTTCTCACACACGAACATACGACCTATGACAAGCATCGCCGGGATACTTGATACAATATTCGCACGAAGTGGCGAGACAAACAAATGGACGAGCAAATTTTTTAAAGAAATATT
>JAIYAV010000091.1 GCA_027488855.1 Saprospiraceae bacterium | reverse complement strand
GGTGAAGTCCGTTTAAAAATGGCCTACGTGGGTGTATGTGGCACGGATGTACACATCTACCACGGCAAAATGGACGCCCGGGTAAAACCGCCCCAAATCATCGGACACGAGGTATCGGGAGTGATTGATGCGCTTGGGGAAGGGGTAAGTGGCTGGACTGTTGGTGACAAAGTCACCGTTCGCCCTTTGAATCCGGGTGCCGAAGTACCTGCGGACAATGGCCAGCGGCACATTGGCCAACACCTCAAGTTCATTGGCATTGATTCTCCCGGAGGCATGCAACAATTCTGGAATGTGCCCGCCTTCACCCTACATCGTTTGCCTGAAAACTTATCGCTGACCCTAGGCGCCCTTATTGAACCATTAGCCGTCGCTTGTCACGATGTGCGTTTGGGTGAATTGAAAGCAGGGGAACACGCCGTGGTGATTGGTGGTGGACCAATTGGTTTGTTGATCGCCCTGGTGGCACGGCAAAAAGGGGCAAAAGTATTGGTGTCCGAAGTGAATCCGAACCGCATTGCCTTCATCCAATCACTAGGCATCCAAACGGTGAATCCGCTTGAACAAGAGCTCGTTCAGGCCGTAGATGCCTTCAGTGGAGGTGCAATGGCCGATGTAGTGTTTGAGGTATCAGGGGTACAAGCCGGGGTTACGGCAATGACCCAAATTCCCCGGGTGCGGGGTAGAATCGTGATGGTGGCCATTCATTCCGAGCCCAAGGCCGTTGATCTATTTCGCTTTTTCTGGCGAGAAATCAAACTCATCGGTGCCAGGGTATATGAGCCCGTCGACTTTGATGAGGCAATTGCCTTGGCCGCTAGCGGGGACTTGCCGCTGGAAAAAATGATCACCCAAATATCTCCTCTGAGCGCTGCGCAAGAGGTGTTTGAAACCATTGACAAAAACCCGGCGGGGATGAAGTATTTGCTGGAACTAGCCTAAAAAATCAAACATGAAATCTTTAGCACTTTTTGACCTAAGTGGAAAAACTGCCCTCGTAACGGGCTGCAAAAGAGGCATTGGCCGTGCCATGGCCATCGCTTTGGCTGAGGCTGGTGCCGACATCATCGGCGTTTCGGCCTCACTCGAATTGACCGATAGTGAAGTCGAACGCGAAGTAATAGCCCTGGGGCGGAATTTCTATGCTTATCAGTGCGACTTTAAAAATCGTTCGGAGTTGTACACTTTTATCAGCAAGGTCAAAGCCGAGTGCCCGCCAGTGGATATTCTGGTCAACAATGCGGGCAACATCCTCCGCAAACCAGCTGCCGAGCACCCCGATGAATACTGGGATGAAATCATGGAGATCAACCTCAGCGCACCCTTTATTTTGGCGCGGGAATTTGGAAAAGATATGCTGGAACGGGGTTATGGAAAAGTGATTTTTACAGCCTCCCTGCTCACTTTTCAAGGAGGTATCACTGTTCCTGGATACGCGTCCAGCAAAGCCGGAATTGGTTCTCTCACCAAAGCCCTTGCCAACGAATGGGCGGCCAAAGGAGTGGGGGTCAACGCCATTGCTCCTGGCTACATTGCTACCGATAACACCAGCGCACTCCGCGCCGATGAAACCCGCAACACCGCGATCCTCAGCCGGATTCCCGCCGCACGCTGGGGTACGGCTGATGACTTAAAGGGGGCGACTGTTTTTCTGGCTTCGGCTGCTTCTGATTATGTACACGGTACAATTTTGACCGTGGATGGGGGTTGGATGGGGCGATAATATTGCCCCCAATACACAGATGGTTTAAGTTAAATGGTTTGGATTCACCTCGAAACCCTGCAATAATGGCCGTTTCTATAGAAAATCAGATGCTTAAAAAAGACGTATTCTTCTCATAAAATGTGGACAAATGGGTTCTATAAACAACAAAAGGCATCAAGCCTGAGCTCAATGCCTTCTGTGTTGTTTCTGATTGTGACTAAGCGTACTTCGCTTCAAGACCGAATTTTTTCACCAAAAGATAGTAAAAAATGGCGCGGTACTTGTTCCGGTTGGATGATCCCATTTGTTCACAAACCTCTTTCAAGGCTGCATCAAGCTCAGGACCATCGGTAAGTCCCATTTTCCCAATCAGGAAATTGTTTTTTACGCGATCCAACTCTGTCTGGTCAGAACAAGATACCCGAGAGGAATCATCATTGTAGATAGATGGACCTAATGCTTTTGTAACAGCTGTAAGTAGGGTTTCGTCTACGCCACTTACGTCGCGAGTACCTCCCAGTTCTTCCTTGTACTTTACAAGCAAGTCATCAAATTGGCTCATTGAGAAAATTTTTGGGTTTTGAATAGGGCAGTAAAATAGAGATTTTTCCAGAAATAGCGCTAATTTTTTCTCGATTTGTTCCTTTCTTTGTTCCGGTTAAAAACTTGAACAAACATAAAAATTCATTTCAATGAAAATCCTTTTACTTTTTGCCTTCCTCTTGCTTGGTTTTATTGGGGGTTACGCACAAGCTTCTTCCAAAAAGATCAAAGTCGGAGTGGTACATACCGTATTCTTCTGGCTCAAAAACAAGGGCAATGCCCAAGACCTGGAAGCACTTTACCAAGGAGTTAAAACCTTAACGACGATCAAGGAAATTCAGACTGCCTATATCGGTACTCCTGCTGACACGAAAGAGCGCCCGGTAATTGACGGCTCTTACGACCTATCCATCACCTGGGTATTCAAAAATTCAGCGGATCAGGACGCTTACCAAATCCACCCCACCCACTTGAAATTTGTGGAAGAAAACAGCCATTTGTGGGAGCGGGTGATCGTGTATGACGCGAAGGGGAAGCAGTAGTCTCAGTGCTAAAAAAAAGAGCGCCTTAAAGCCAAGCTTTAAGGCGCTCTTTTTTTATAAAACTATTCCCAACCTAGAACCTATCTTATGGCTTAATTAGCTTGCCTTGCTTGGCCGCTTTTTGCATAGGATTGGGTTGTGGTTCAGCTTTGTTCTGCTTGAAAACCTGGAACCGAGTCGGCAATTCTTTGACGGGCCAATTGTTGCTCTTTTCGTCAATATCCGCCGTTTCCTTGAAAGGATCAATTACAATGCCACTCACTTCTTTTTCTTTCATGAACACTTTGGAAAATTTATCCTCGTTTTTGCGCCAGATTTCCACTGGAATACGTTCGATTTCCTTGGTGCCATCCTTGAAAGTCCACTCGATGATAATCGGCATGACCAGTCCGCCCTTGTTGCTAAAGTACAATTCGTAATAGTTCTTATCACCGAAGAGTTCTTTTTTCTCCTTGTCAGTCAAGGTTTCGGCGTACAGCGTTTGTTTGACGGTTTGCACCGAATCTTCGGTTTCCCACGGCTTGTAGGTATCGTAAAAATCGCGGAGATTCGGATCTTGCTCTACCGCAAATCCGACGCCCGCTTCACGGTTGCGTTCCTGCGTTAGGGTGCGTTCCGGTTTGCTGCTTTTGCGAGGGAAGCTGCGCTCTTGTGGTTTCGGGTTGTTTTCCAAATCGGCCTTGAACCATTTCACACTGTCCAACGCAATATCTACCGGCTCAATGCCATAGAACCAGCCGCGCCAGAACCAATCCAAATCCACGCCACTAGCGTCTTCCATCGTACGGAAAAAGTCAGCCGGTGTCGGGTGTTTGAACATCCAACGGCGGGCATATTCTTTAAAGGCGTAGTCAAACAAGTCACGCCCCATAATCGTTTCGCGCAACATGTTCAAGCCAGCAGCAGGTTTGGAATAAGCATTCGGACCAAAGTTGACAATGTTTTCGCTATTGGTCATAATCGGCTCCAACTGATTCTTCGGCAAACGCATGTAACTGGTGATGCCTTGGAATCCCGGACGGCGATTGTTGTCAAATTCCTGCATGGCAACCTCATCCATAAAGCTGTTGATGCCTTCGTCCATCCAAGTCCACTGGCGTTCGTCGCTGTTGACGATCATCGGGAAATAATTGTGCCCCACTTCGTGGATGATTACGCCAATCGCGCCGTACTTCACCCCTTCACTATACGTGCCATCTTCTTCAGCGCGACCGTAGTTGAAGCAAATCATTGGATATTCCATACCATTCGCGGCTTCTACCGAAATGGCAACTGGATATGGATAAGGGAAAGTGTATTTGGAATACGTTTTTAGGGTGTGCGCCACTACTCTGGTGGAATATTTGCTGTAAACCGGATAGGCTTCCTTGCCATAGTAGCTCATACACATTACACGCTTGCCTTCCTCGGTGATGTGTGGCATGGCGTCCCATACAAATTTGCGGCTGGAAGTCCAGGCAAAGTCACGCACATTGTCGGCTTTATATATCCAGGTTTTGGTGCCGTTTGGCTTGGATTTTTCGTTTTTCTTGGCCTCATCCAAGGTCACGATTTCCAAAGGTTCTTTGACACTTTTGGCCTGCTCCCAACGCTTCAGTTGAGTTGGTGTCAAAACGGTAGAATAGTTGAGGCACTCGCCAGTAGAACCAACGATGTGATCCTCGGGTACCGTCATTTTTACAATAAAATTGCCGAAGGTGAGCGCAAATTCCCCTCTTCCGGTGAATTGTTTATTTTGCCAGCCTTCAAAATCACTAAAAACACAAAGTCTTGGATACCATTGTGTTATTGTAAATAAATAATTTTTATCTTTTTCAAAGTACTCATAACCACCACGCCCCCGAAAAGTCATACGATCGGTTATGTAGTAATGCCAATCCACCTGAAAATTGAAGGTTTCACCGGGTTTGAGTGGCTGGAGCAATTCCACCCGCATCATCGTCTGATTGATCGTAAATTTTAGAGGCTTACCAACGGCATCGGTAATTTTTTGGATTTTATGCCCGTATTTACTGATGTCCTCTTTATCGTAGTTCTTCAACGCACCTTCGCTCATGATGGGCGTCAAGTGGCTGGGATTGGCTTTTTGAATGCCTGCCGATTCGGAGGAATGCTCATTTTCATCCAATTGCAACCACAGGTAGCGCAACGTGTTTGGCGACTGATTGTAATATGTAATCATTTCACTGCCATCCAGCCGCAGGTTTTTTTCGTCGAGTGTACACTGAATATCATAATCCACGCGCTGTTGCCAGTATTCCGGTCCAGGGGCACCATCCATGCCACGAACGTCGTTGCCTGGTGCTAAGACGGTGCCTAGTTGCTCGAATTTGTTACCATGATTTGAGCCAGTTTGGCTAAAAACGGTGTAAAAAGAACAATTGACTAAAAATAAAATCAAAAAGAGCTTAGAAAGGTTAGGACTCGGAATTTTCATTGTGTTTTAGTTTAAAAAATAAAAAATGAATTAAGACAAGCTAAAGATGCGATTAAACAAATTTACGAAGAAATTTTTTAGGCTAATTCTTAATCGATGCTATTTCCTGACAAATGATAGATGGTGAAAAGTGAAAAGTGAAAAGCGAATAGCAGGTATACCCTTTGTTTTTCAACCGCCTCCTATTTTTTTGCAATAAAATTAGGAATGGTAGAAATGTCCCTCTAAATTTTCGCTATTCGCTATTCGCTATTCGCTATTCGCTATTCGCTATTCGCTATTCGCTATTCGCTTTTCGCTATTCGCTTTTCACTTTTCGCTTTTCACTTTTCACTTTTCACTACCTCCCGCTTGGCTTCGGTATCGCCTTACTCCCGTCCACCACCGTTTCAATACTCGAAACGGCGGATACCGCAAAGAAGCCCAACACTTGCTTTTTATTCTTTTGATCCAATGGTTGAATGTTGGTAGGGATATTGGTAGGTACAGTGGCAAAAATGCCGCCGTTAGTAGATTCCGAGCGTACCAATTGCAGGAAGAAAAAAGCTTCCTGAGGAATAGAATAGAGTTCTACTTTCACCTTGTCGTTGGCATTGTACAAATCGGGACTGGCAGAAGCACGAATGGGAAGGATAAACAACAAGCCATCGGCAGAACCGCCGGGGCTAAAACTGCCATCATAAACGGCCTGAATCTGGCTGGGTTTGTCAAACAAAGTATCATTCCGATACGCCCGCACCCAGTAACAATCCCCTTTGCCAACGGGGTCTTTGGCATAAAAATCCACTTGATACCCTTCCTGGCGTAAATCAGTGGGTGCTACGGGGAATTTTTGTTTGAAGTAGTTCAGAGAATCAATGGGAGGCACCCGATTGACTTTGCTGATGGAGAAATACTCCTCTGCACCATATTTAACGTACAAAGCGTATTGTTTGCCCACTTGCAGGAGTTTATCACCCGCTATTTTGGGTTTCCAAACGTAGTTGCCATCATTTTTCAAGTCGACAAAAGGGTAAGGAATGCTGTCTTCTGAAAAAACAATGACCGTAGCCCCTTTGGCGGGTACAATGCCACCCTTGTCAAAATAAGGCTGGGTCAGGCTCAGTTTGATGGTTTGGGCTTTCGACTCATCGGTCACCCAGGCATCGATCACCAATTGGGTTTCGCCTGCTTCAGTCTCCAGGTCAATCACGTCCTGGCAAGCGGTTCCCATCAAAATCAAGAGAAAAAAATAAAACCACTGTATGTTTTTCATGGAAGGTCTGTTTTGGAAATTAAAATTTAAAATTATACGTCACCGCCGGGATGATCGACCCGAACACCGAATACCGCACCGCTTCGGTTTGACTCGGATTGTCTTCACTTTGACGAACATACACCGAAAAAGCATTGCGGCGATTGTACAGGTTGTAAATGGAAAAAACCCATTCGCCCTCTCCTGTGCCAAAGAGTTTTTTCTTTTGCTTCACGATGGCGGCCAAGTCCACGCGGTGGTAATCGGGGATGCGGTAGCCGTTGCGCTGGGCATAAAAATTGTGAGGCAACGCATACCCTTGCCAGATGAATTTGCTGGTGGGGAAGGTAGCTGGAGTCCCCGTTCCATAAGTGAAGTTGAGGGAAAAACTCACCCGCTGATTCAAGTCATAAATCCCTACAAAATTGAGGACATGGGTTTTGTCAAAACGGCTGGGAAACCAGTCATTGTTGTTGAGCCCTTTGATTTGACGTTCGGTGCGCGACAAAGTGTAGCTCAACCAGCCGTTCAGTTTACCCTTGGTTTTTTTGATGAAAAACTCGGCGCCATAAGCCCGGCCATCGCCAAAAAGCAGGTCGCCTTCCAATTCAGGGTTCAAGAGCAAATCAGAATTCGGGATGTAGTCCACCTGATTCTGCAGGCTTTTGTAATACACCTCTACCGAAGTTTCAAAGAGGTTGTCTTTGAAGTTTTTGAACAAACCCAGCGCGATTTGGTCAGAAAGTTGTGGTTTGATGTTGTTGCTGGTGGGCGTCCATACATCCAGGGGCGAAGCAGCTGCCGTGTTGGATAAGAGGTGCAGATACTGCGCCATGCGGTTGTAACTGACCTTGATGGAGCTAGCGTCACCGAGGCCGATGTTGGCCGAGAAGCGGGGCTCCCAGTTGCCATATCGGGTGATTCGTTCCCCTTTTTTATAGGTTTGGGTGCTGATGGGTTCGCGGCGTTCACCCGTTTGGGGGCCATAGGTATAGGCTTTGCCTGGCCCGATGTAATCGTAGAGGGAGTAGCGGATGCCGTATTGCAGGGTAAAGTTTTTACCCAGTTTTTGCTCATTGCCCAAATAAGCCGCGTATTCGATGGCGTATTTGCTGTCCTGTCCGATGATCCGGGTCTCGCCGCCCGAAATGGCTTCGGCTTTACCCGGCTGGAAGGTGTAATAAATCATTTGCCCACCAAAGGAGATCTTGTTGCGGGAATTGAGGTAATAGGTGAAGTCGGGTTTGACGCTGTAATTTTTGATGTTGGAATTCCAGCGAAACGCATCCTGAGGGTTGGGTTCTCTCAGGTCGGATTGGAGGCGGTAGTCGTAATTACTGAAAAAAGCGGTGGTGTTGAGGAAGAGTTTGTCACTAAAAATGTGATTCCAGCGCGCCGAAGCGGTGGTATTTCCCCAATCAAAGCCAAAATCGGCCCCAAAAACATCCCGGCCAAAATAGCCCGATAAGAAAACGGTGTTTTTATCATCAATCTGGTAATTCGCTTTGGCGGTAAGGTCATAAAAGTAAAAACGGCTGTCCTTGAGGTCGCCGCTCAAAAAGGGCTTGGCCAGTACGTCGATGTAAGAACGCCGCGCTGCTACAATGAACGAACCCTTGTCTTTGATGATGGGCGTTTCCAGCGCCAAACGGCTAAAGATGGTACCAATCCCACCAGATGCGGCGAATTTTTTGGAATTCCCTTCCTTCATGCGCACATCCAGGATGGAAGATACACGGCCTCCGTATTCGGCAGGAATACCACCCTTAATGAGTTTGACATCTTTCACTGCATCGGGATTGAACACGGAAAAGAAGCCAAAAAGGTGGGAAGAGTTGAACACCGGCGCTTCATCCAACAGTACGAGGTTTTGGTCAACGTTGCCTCCGCGCACGTTGAAGCCCGTAGCCCCCTCTCCTACCGTGGTTACCCCCGGCAAAAACTGGATGCTGCGGATCACGTCCACTTCGCCCAGCAAAGCGGGCATTTTTTGGATGGTGCGCATGTCCACTTTGTTGACCGACATTTCAATGCTGCGCACATTGGCGTCGACCCGCTCGGAGCTGATGGTGACGGTTTCCAGCACCAGGGCGCTTTCTTTCAGCTCCAGGTCGAGCTTGACGTTGGCGTTTTCCAGTTTCACCTGGCGTTTTTCTTCGAGGTAACTGACGTAAGAAAAGCTGATGTCGTAGGTGCCTCGTGGCAAGGTAATCGAGTAAAATCCGTAATCATTGGTGGTGACACCTTCGCCCAGCGTGGGCACAAAAACGGTCGCACCTAGGAGGGCTTCCCCGTTTTTGGCATCTTTCACATAACCGCTGATGGTGAGTTTGTCCTGAGCAGCCGCATGGCCAATGCTCACAAAAACCACCAGCAACGCAAGTAGTAGTTTGTACATAAATTTGGGTTTTTTAGATCCTTTCAGGTGATGACAAGTTATGAACAGTCGTCTGAAGAGATAAGTTTACTCGACCAAAGTTTGTAAAGTGTAGAAAGAAAAGGGCTTTGTGTCTTTTAAATTTTTTGAGCACAAAAACTTCTGTAAATTTACTTAGCTAAAAATCAAAGAACCATCAACCCATTAAGCATGGACCTTAGCCCTATTGATCCTAAAGAGAACTTAAATCCCGAAGAACCACGGGAATTGTGCAGCAACTGCGGTAAAAAAATGGCTAAAAAGGGCAAATTTTGCCCGCATTGTGGTCAAAAACGCTTTGAGGGGCGGATTCCACTAAAATCCTTGGTCTTAAAATTCCTTTACAAAGTCACCAACCTAGATAGCCAATTGCTGCACATGATGTGGAGGTTGTGGATACCGGCGCGGGTTAGTCTGGATTATTTTGCAGGAAAAATCAAACAATATCCCCATCCTTTCCAGTTTTTCTTTGTGGTGATGTTTTTTTTTCTATTGGTATTCAACAAGGTCACCAATAACGGAATCGAGGGATTTCACATCAGTATTTCCGAGGAGCAAGGTGAAATCCCCACGAACCAAGCAAAAAAACCGGAACAGAACAAGAATGACTCAAACCTTGATTTCTATGCGCAAATTGAACGAGCTGTTTTAATGGGTCAAATAATGGGAGCCTACGATTCATTGCCGCCCAAGCTCCAAACGCCAGCCGTGCATGAATCTCTAAAAATCATCCTTGATCAAACCAGTAAACGTTGGGCCAGCCAGGTAGACAGTACGTTTGGGGAGCAACTAGCAACAGACAGCATCCACCTAAACTTATTCGACCGTGTGATAAAAATTGCTTATACTGATGCCGTAAAATATACCCCCAATGAGCTCATTGACCGCTATGAGATCAAAGACTGGTTGGGTAAAATCCTGATCCGTCAGGGCCTCCGCTCGGTTAAGAACCCCAGAGAACTCATTACTGCCTGCATCGGCAGTTTTACCTGGACCATCCTGGCTTTGATCATCGCGATGGCCGGAGTCATGTACCTCTTTTATTGGCCTCAAAAAAAATACTATGTTGAACATGTCATTGTGCTGCTGCACTTGCATTCAGGTGTGTTGCTTGCGCTTACTTTTTTGATGGGCCTGAATTATTTTTTCCCTTTTGGTGATTTTTGGGGCTTTGTTGGCCTAGGTGTTTTTATTTTTTTATGGTTGACCATAAAGCGTTTTTATGGGCAAAATTGGTTTTGGACGAGTGTAAAATGGTTTGGTTTTTCCTTGGTTTATGGGATTGGATTTACCGTTTTCTTTTTACTGGGGATTTTGGTGGTGTTTGCGGTTTTTTGACAAAATCGGCAAAAAACAATGAAATCATCAATTGCCTGATCATCCAATTAAGCTTCCCCCCCTTGTTTGGTATATTTGATGATTTTATTGAACAACATTTTTTCGTCAATCGGTTTGGACAGGTAATCATTCATACCAAGGGCGCGGCATTTTTCCATACTTACGGTAGTCACATCTGCGGTGACTGCGATAATGGGGGTTTGAAGTTTCATTTCCTTGCGGATGTACGTGGTAGCGTCAAAACCATCCATTTCCGGCATTTTTAAATCCATCAAGATCACATCGTACTGGTTTTGTTGGAGTTTTTCAATGGCAATTTTTCCATCGCCAGCCATGTCAAATTCAAATCCAAAGTCATCCAACAATGTTTTCATCAAGAACTGATTCAGGGCAATGTCTTCCACGACCAATATTTTTACACTTTTTATTCCTGCTCTTCTCAATGCGGCTTTTGTCGTACTTCCCCGACCAAGGTCTTCTGCTGGGCCTGCTTGTCCTTTTGCTTTTTCAAAATCCAAAGCGAAACTAAAGGTGGACCCTTTGTCTACTTTACTTTTCACCTTCACCGTACCACCTTGCAGCTTCACCAACTCTTTCACGATGGCCAGCCCCAAGCCCGTTCCCCCATACAAACGGGTCGTTTCGGAGGCTACCTGCTCAAAGGCATCAAAAATCTGTTTCAGTTTGTTGTCTGGAATCCCAATTCCCGTGTCACTTACCGCAAATTCGATGGTTACATTTTTCTCGTCTTCATCGAGCTTGCGCACCCGTACGGTGATGGTTCCGGTGTTGGTAAATTTTACGGCATTGCTCATCAGGTTTAAAATGATTTGACGTAAACGCACCGGGTCGCCCACCAATAATTCTGGGATGCTGGTATCGTATTCTTTAACCAAGATCAAATTTTTCTCCTGTATTTTGGTCTCGAACAAATGCAGCATATCGGATACCGAAGAAAACAGCCTGAAGGGGATGTGTTCAAGCACCATTTTTCCAGCATCCATCTTGGCCAAGTCCAAAATATCGTTGATCAATACGATCAAAGACTCGCTGGACACCTTAATCGCATTGGCGTATACTTTTTGGGACTCACTCAGCTTGGTCTTCATCAACACTTTCGCAAACCCGATGATGGCATTCATCGGCGTGCGGATTTCGTGGCTCATGTTGGACAAAAACTGCTGTTTGGATTTTACGGCATCCTCAGCTACCTGGGTTTTTTGTTCGGCAATCACTTTGGCTTCGATCAATTCATTAAGAACTTTTTTTTGCTTCACCTCCAGCTCATTGGCCAATTTCCTCAGCTCCGTGATGTCCACCATGGTCAGCACAATCAACTCTTCGCTTTTGCTTTGTAACTCAATCTGATGCGCATTGAGCAACAAGGTTTTGTGGCCAACTACGGCAAAATCGAGGTCTACTTCAAAATCTTGGAAGCTGTTGCTTTTGGGCAAGATGTCTTCCAGCAACTCGCGCAGCGCCGGAATATTCCATTGGCTGTTGCTCAACTTAAACAGCATGACGCCAATGATGTCTTCTTCGCGAACCTGGAAGGTGTTACAAAATGCCTTATTGGCGGATTTAATGCGGATGTTTTTGTCCAACACGAGCGTGGGCTCGTGCACGGTGGCCAGGATTGCTTCGTAATAAGTGTACAGTTCTTCAATTTGTTGAATACGGGCGTACAGCTCATGGTTGCTGGTGGTCAGCTCTTCGTTGGTGGATTCAATTTCTTCTTTGGAGGTTTCCAGCTCTTCGTTTAAGCTCTGTAGTTCTTCATTGCTGGAAATGATTTCTTCATTGGCACTTTGCAATTCTTCATTAGCGGCCTCGTGGTCTTCGGTAATGGTGTGCATGTAGGCCCGAGTAGCGGCAAGTTCTTCTTCCAGTTTTTTGATCCTGCGGTCTTTAGCGACCGTATTTTTTTCTCCACTTTCGACTGAGGCATCGGCTAGCTCCATTGGCTGCCCCGTAAATACAACGACCAACATTGGCTCTTCACCCTCTACTGAGAGCGGTGCCACTTCTATGTTTGCGACGTGGACGCGGTTGCCTATGGCATCGCGGTTCATTTCAATGCCCGTTTTGCGCACCGCCCGATTGGTTTTGATGGCCTCCTGAATGGCACTGCGCAGTTCGAAAGTGATTTCGCCCTGCGACATCTTTAAAATATTGAAAGTAGCTTTGCCTTGTGCAGGTTGGAGGTACAAAGAAGTAGAACCCCGGAATTGCAGAATGTCCAAATCGTGATTGATGATCACACTGGCAGGCACATATTGCCCTAATAGCACGGCATCAAAGGCGCTGCTCAGGTCACCTTTGGGCGTAATAGTTGTCTTTTTAGGCATAATGGTAGATCTGTCTTGATCGAGTGGGCTTGGCTGCAAAATACGCGAGTTGAGCTCTGGAATGCTGTAACTGCCCTTGTTTTTTTTGCGCGAATAGATTTTGTATTTTTTATTCAGCGGGGTAAACAGTTGCGTAGACGTCCCAATGGTTTCTGATTTACCCAGCATCAGACAGCCTTCATCATTGAGCGCATAGTGAAAGGTGGAAATGACCTTTTTTTGAGCAGAAGAATCCAGGTAGATCAGCAGGTTGCGGCAACTGATGAAATCTATGCGGGAAAAAGAGGGGTCGCTCAAAATGTTGTGCTCCGCAAAAACACAAACATCACGTAGGGTTTTGGTGATGCGGTACTTGTCTTTGGATTTGGTAAAAAACTGTTGCAAGCGTTGGGGTGAAACATGTTTGAGCTGATGCGAGGAATACTCCCCAATACGGGCAATACTGATGGCCTGGGCACTGAGGTCGGAAGCGAAAATTTGAAAAGTAATGTGGTGGTTTTGCTGGTTGTGCAATTCAAATAGCAGCATGGCCAGGGAATACACCTCTTCGCCAGTGGCACAAGCCGCCACCCAAATGCGCAGGGTTTCCCCCCCTGCCTTGCTTTTGAGCAAACGGGGAAACAGGGTGCTTTCCAAAAACTGGAATGCTTCGGTATCTCTGAAAAAATCGGTTACATTGATCAGTAGGTCCTGATAAAGTTGGTCTACTTCTGCGGGTTTTTGTGCCAACAATTCGGAGTATTGTGCCAGGGTCTCTACTTTATGGATCAACATCCGGCGCAGCATGCGCCGCTTGATGGTGTTCATTTTGTAGTGGCTAAAATCGACGCTCTTGGTTTTGTGAATGAGTTGCAGTATGCCCTTTAAATCGGGGTTGCTGTTCTCAATGGCGTCTTCGGGCGTTGATTTGAGCAGCGTTCGTTTCACCAGAGGATGTTTGCTCATCCAGTTCAATTCCCGAGCTATCTCTTGAGGCGACAAAATGAAATCGACGATCCCTTCGGCAATAGCGGATTGGGGCATGCTGCCAAATTTGGCCGAATCATCCTGCGCAAAAGTGATGCCCCCAGCCAGTTTTATTTCTTTCAAGCCCCGGGTACCGTCATGGGCGCTGCCAGACAATACAATGCCAACCACGTTTTCCTGGTGCGTTTCTGCCAGGGAAGAGAACAGCACGTCAATGGAGAGGTTACTGGTTTTATTTTCTGGGCGTGGAATGAGTTTGATGTGCCCGTCGGTTACCGCTATATCCCGGTTATAGGGCATCACATACACATGGTCTGGTTGCATTTTGTCCATGTCCTCAATGTCTTGCACGATCATGGAAGTTGCTTTGGACAAAATGGGCGTCAACAAACTTTTGTGGTCGGGACTGAGGTGTTGCACGTAGATGTAGGCCATGCCAGTTTCAGGAGACAGGTTTTTCAACAATAGCGTGACGGCTTCCAGTCCACCCGCCGATGCGCCAATGGCCACGATGGGGAATGGATGGGGGCCTTTCGGTTTTTCGCTGAGCGTGCTGGCGGCGGTTGTATGTGGGGCTTCAGGCTGATTGGCTACACTTGTTTTAGTCAGGCCACTGCTTCCTTTTTTGGGAACTGCCTTTTTTTTATTGGGAACGGGATTAGACTTCATTGATCAAGATTTAGCTTACAACCAAGCTTTTGAATGAATCGCTCCTTGATCGAGTGTCGGCTGCTAAAACAGGCCAAGAAGTGCATTTTGGAAGTGTAGCACATCATCATGTCGCTACACTTGGTAAATATAGTGATTTAGTTGAGGAATATTTTTTTGTTTTAATGCGCGGCTGGATATTGGACGCAGCAATAGCGGTATTATTTGGTCTGCCCTTCTGCCAGTTTTTCAAACTCCTCATCAATCGGCTCCCACAACTCAATTTTATTGCCTTCCATGTCCAGGATGTGCACGAATTTTCCGTATTCAAATTCTTCAATTTCATCCAATACTGTCACCCCTTCCTGCTTTAGCGCCTCCACCAAAGCCACCAGGTTTTCTACCCGGTAATTGAACATAAAATCTTTGGTAGAGGGGGCAAAGTACTCGGTGGTTTCCGAAAAAGGGCTCCATTGGGTATATCCTTTTTTTTCCGGCTCATCACTAACCCGCCACTCGAAGCTGGCGCCCCATTGGTCGGTATCCATTCCCAAGTGGGTTTTGTACCATTCTTTGATTTGGTTGGGATCTTTGCATTTGAAAAAGACCCCACCGATGCCTGTTACTCTTTTCATTGTTGATTTGTTTGGCTTGAAGATAGTAATTTATTGTTTGTAATCAAAATTAAAAATTCAATTTGTTTTCCTTTCGTGAAATCAACAGCAAAACAGCTGGTTTTTCAGCTAAATTTCCTTTTTTACAGCTCAAACCAATGAGACCATGTCACAAAAGCTACTTTGTTTGTTCTTCCTATGTTTTAGCCTGACTTGCGTTCAAGCGCAACAAATCAGCAAAGCCGACTACCAACGCGCCGTAGCCACGATGTGGGGCAACTTCAACAACAAAAAAGTATTCAACCACAACCCACAGCCCATTTGGGCGCAGGATAGTTCGGGAATGCTTTTTGTTTCTCAAAACAGATTGGGCAAAACCTACTTGAAAGTCAACTGGAAAAGCAAAAAAATTGAGCCCCTACTCGACCAGGAACGATTGGCCAAAGTCCTCAGCGACAGCCTTAAAACAACCGTAAAAGCCAGCGACTTACCGCTGCAAGCTTTGCAATACAAGGATACCAAACACCTGGAATTCAGCAGCAGTGGCAAAACTTATGAACTGGATTTGGATAAGTATACCCTGAAACGGATCATCAACCCGAATTGGAATCCCTTCGAGTCCAAATCGCCCGATGGCAAGTGGATCGCCTATACGGATAAATACAACCTCTACCTCAAATCCACCGCCGATGGCAGCATCCGGCAACTCAGCACCAAGGGCGAACGGCTTTACGAGTACGGCACATTTTACGGCTGGTCCGACATCATTGAAGGCGAAAATGGGGAGCGCCCCCGGCGCTTTTCGGTGCGATGGTCGCCCGATTCCAAATGGATACAAACCTATGTGACCGATATGCGCATCGCCAAAAAAATGTACTTGCTGGACTGGAGTCAGGATGATTTGTACAAACCCAAATTGCTGGGTTACTACCGAGGTTCACCGGGCGATACCGACATGGTCAAGATGATTCCGGTGTTTTACAATGTCACAACCGGAGCCGAATACCAAAAAAATCACCTGCAAGCTACCCATACCAACCCCATCCAGTACGAATGGTCAAAAACCAGCGGAGTGGTGTATCAGGAAAACGCCATCCGGGGTTATCAGGCCGTGGAATTGCACCGTTGCGACCTGAACAAACAATCCGAAGAGCTGCTTTACCGCGAAACAAGCCCGACCAACATCGACAATTACAACGCCGAAATCTTTGAAGATTGGGGCAAAGTGCTGATCACTTCGGAGCGCGATGGCTGGAAACAATTGTACCTACTCGACCTCAAAGACAAGTCACTGAAACCCCTAACGAATGGGGCTTATTACATCAATCAGGTCTTGCATGTCGACAAGGCCCGAGGGTTCATCCTGTTCAATGCGCAAGGCAAAGAGGCGGGGCGCAATCCCTATTACCAACACTTATACAAACTGACTCTGGCTACGGGTAAAGTGGAATTGTTGACCCCAGAAAATGCCAACCACGATGTGTTTGTATCGCCGGATGGGTTGTATTTTATGGACAATATTTCTACGCCCACTCAGCCTACCCGCACGGTGTTGAAAAGCCATACCACGCCCCCGTTGAGCTTGGAACTAATTAAAACGGATGCCTCAGGACTGGATTCGATGAACTATCGTTTGCCCGAGCCTTTTACGGCCATTGGCAAGGATGGAAAAACCACCATTTACGGCACCATCTGGAAGCCGAGTAATTTTGATCCAAAGAAAAAATACCCGGTCATTGATCAGACCTATACCGGGCCGCATACTAACATGTACCCACGTAGTTACACCACGGCTTTATCGCGCAACAACCAACCTTTGGCCGAATTGGGTTTCATTGTGATCACGGTAGATGGTTTGGGCACAGCGGGCCGCTCCAAGGCTTTCCACAATGTGTCTTACAAAAACATGGGCAAAAACCTGGAGGATCACCGCCTCGCTATCCTGCAATTGGGGCGCAAAAATCCCTGGATGGATACGACCCGGGTGGGCATTTTTGGGCACTCGGCGGGTGGGTATGATGCTGGCCATGCGGTATTGGAATACCCCGATTTTTACAAAGTAGCCGTAGCCAGTTCTGCCGACCATGATTTCAGAATGGAAAAGGATTGGT
Source organism: Saprospiraceae bacterium (assembly GCA_027488855.1). GTDB lineage: Bacteria > Bacteroidota > Bacteroidia > Chitinophagales > Saprospiraceae > Haliscomenobacter. Next base: position 11,082 of record JAIYAV010000091.1, on the reverse strand, counting down.
GGCCCGAGATGTACATGGGTTGGCCCGTGGATTCAACTTACCACCAGGTGTCCAACATCACGATGGCCAAAAACCTGAAAGGAAAATTGCTGATCACCCACGGGGGCATCGACGAAAACGTAAACCCCTCGGCGACCTTCAAACTGGCGGAAGCGCTCATCCGCGCCAACAAGGAGTTCGACATGCTCATTTTGCCTAGTCAAAAACACGGCTATCAGGGCATTTACAACGATTATTTCACCAAGAAGCGTTGGAATTATTTTGTGGAGCACTTGTTGGGGGTGGAACCGATTTGGGAGTTTGAGCTGAAGTGAGCGCACAATTTTTTAGCACGAATGTGGATTTTTTAAATTACCTCAAAGTGACATTTTTTTTAGCAGTAGAATATAGAGAGGCGGCTTCGCCGCTTCTCCCCCTCGTCAAACCGTACGTGCGGCAAGACGCGATTTTGACAAAGCAGCATGCCTGGACTTTTTCGTATTTTGGATGTAAAGCCCGGAGGCAATTGATGTCCGCCGAGTAAAATGTCCAGTAATTTGGGCTTCAACCTACCCCGCCACAAAGGCCCAGGCCTGCTCCTCCGACCAGTACACATTCCGCTTCCCTGGCGTATAAAACCCACAATGCCCGCCATACCTCGGTGCCATCAAATGGAAAAGAGTGGATTTTTCCGCCAGTTCATACGGGAAACAGGAAGGACTCAAAAAGGTATCATCTTTGGCGTTGATCAACAAGGTTGGAATGTGAATGTCGGGTAAAAAGAGGATGCTGCTGTTGCGCGCCCAATATTCTTCCGCACTTGCAAAACCGTGCACAGGTGCCGTAAAAGCCCCGTCAAACTCGCCAAAATTGCGCGGTTTGGAGATACTGACCTGAAACTCGTCAGGGAAACGTTGGGCTTTTTCGTGCATTTTGGGGTTCAGGGTGCTCATAAAGCGGTACATGTAAATCCAGTTCTTCAATTTGTTGAACTCATCATTGGCACTTGGCACATCACAAGGCACCGAAATGGCCACGGCTTTTTTGATTTCGGGATACACTTGGGCGCTTTTTTCCCCCAGGTATTTCATCACTACATTGCCGCCCAGGCTAAAGCCGATCAAGGCAATTTCACGGTACTGTTTTTTTGCCAAAACATGTTGCAACACCACTTCCAAATCTCCCGTTTCGCCAATGTGGTAAGTGCGCAGCAGGCGATTGTTTTCCCCACTACAACCTCGAAAATTCATGCCCAGGCCATCCCAGCCCTCCAGATAAAAACGCCGGATCATCCCTTTGATGTAACCTCGTTCAGCTGAGCTTTCGAGGCCATGCAACACGAGCACCAGGCGGTCACTGCCTTGAGCAGCCCAATCCAGGTCCAAAAAATCGCCATCGGGCGTATCGATGCGCTCCCGATTGTAGTGCAAATCAGGTACTGTCCGCCTCAGCGAAGGATAGATGGTATTCACATAAGTGTTGCGGAACAACCAGGGGGGAAGGTAATCGTCTTTGGAAATGAACGGCATACGTAAACCTGCGTTAATTTGGCGGATATTTTACCACAAATTTAATTGTATATTTGGATAATGAAAAGTTGGTTCCAACATACTATGACCTTGTTTTTGCTGTTTTACAGCCTCTCGGGCTTCTCCCAACAGTACTTTAAGTTGCTGGAGAAATCGAATAAGCCGTATGAGCAAAAAATTGCCCGTTTTTCCAATGGCGACCTGCTGATTTGTGGCTCTCCAGTGCGGGGTGAAACCGCCAACCGCAATGGTGGCATCAACATCCTCCGCCTTGATCCCTGTGGCAATACCGTATGGAGCAAAAACTTTGAATGGAAGCAAAATTTCATGACCTTCAAAGATGTTAAAATCAGTGCGAACAATGAGGTATATGTCTATGGAACCGCTTACGAAAGTGGCAGCGAATACATTTTCATCTTAAAACTCAGCCCCAAAGGCAATGAACTGGCTTACCGGATGCTGCACATGGGTACCGTCGACAACTTCACTTACAACATCCAGGTTATGCCCAATGGCAACCTGATGGCTTTTGGCCTCGTCCTGGATTTCAGTACAGCCAAACGAGGCTTCTTGTGTACTTTTGATCAAAGCCTGACCATACAGTGGGGTAAGGTATTTGCTCCTTTTGAATCGAACGGCGAAGCCATTGTCACCAAGGATGGAGGTTTCCTTTGCCGTTCCGGGGGGTATACCTACAGTTTTAGTGCCACAGGAGACTTGTTGTGGGCTACCACTTTCGATTCGGGGGAAAGTGCTGGCGGTTTTTCACCTGTAGGTAGACCGATTGCGGTGGAAGACGGTTATGTTTTTGAAGCGCTCAAAGATGAGCGAGCTTTTTTTTACAAAATCAACCCAAATGGGAAGATTGTCTGGAACAGTCCCGACTTCAAAACCACTGGCCGTGCCGCCGACGTACAGGTCATGGAAAATGGTAATTTGTTTGCTGTATACAATGATCCAGGATCCAATGAAAATTACCCCAGCCAGTTGACCCTGAGCACAAGTGGTCAAATCAGCCGCCAGCGGCGCTTGCTGATTGCGCAGTCGCTCCAAACGGATGGTATTTATCAATCCTTGGCCAGCAAAGGCCGGGTTAGCATCATTGGAAGCCAGGATTTAAGGGAGGCTTCAGCGGATCGTTATGCAGGATTTGTGCTGCAAGCTGCCATCGATTCTAGCCAAGGTACCTGTTTTCGTTGGGAAGATTTCAGTTCGACCTCCGCACATACCAGCCCGATCGCAGTTGCTCCACAAACGGTCAGTTTTTTCCCTTTCAATCCGCGTTACCTCGAAGCCAAGATTGACATTGCGCCCTGGAAATTCTCCTTTGCAGAAAGTTGTGACCTGACCAAAAACCGCATCGTCCGCATCGACAGCACCTTAAGTTGCGGGCTAGACTGGAGTGTTGAATTGCCCAACGCCGATTTTATTTGGGAAGATGGGACGCCCACTATTGGCCGAACATTTACTGCCCCTGGTATTTACCGTGCCTCCGATTACAACTGTATTGCCCCCACTATCCTGGAATATGAAGTAAAGCGAGATCCCTGTGCCTGTTTGGTCTACCTGCCCAATGCGTTTAGCCCCAACGAAGATGGCCAGAACGATCAACTGCGCTTGTTCAGCAACTGCCCCTTACAAAATGTGCAGATGAGTGTGTACAGCCGTTGGGGTGATCGTTTGTTCGAGGGCAATAGTGCCGAAGCAGCGTGGGATGGTCAGGCAGGACAAAGACCTGCCGATCCGGGCGTATACATGGTAGCAGTTCGCTATCAGGTGCTGGATGAAAGTGGCAATATCCAGGAAGGAACGTTGACGCAGAAGGTGCAATTATTGCGGAATTAAGCTGGATTTTTTTAATCTTGCCTCTACTAATTTTATACCCAAACCATAAACCACTTTGTCATGTACCGTTCCCTGTTTGCGCACAGCATTTCAGCGTTTCTCTCCCTGGGCTTTTTGAGTCTGTTTTTTATCCCTCATCCAACAACTCCTTCACCTGCCAAGCCTAAAAAAATGGCCACAATAGCCTATTATGCGGGCAATGGCCAAAATCTGGACCAATACAAATGGGAACAAGTCACCCATGTCATTTACAGCTTCTGCCACCTGCGTGGTCAACGCCTCGCCGTAGACAATGCCAAAGACAGCATCACCATCCGCAATCTGGTGGCCCTCAAAAAGAAGCATAAACAACTCAAGGTTATGCTTTCACTCGGCGGCTGGGGCGGTTGTGAACCATGTTCGGGCGTTTTTGCCAAAGCTGAAGGCCGCCAGGAATTTGCCCGTTCCGTCAATGACCTGATGCGGGAATACGGTGCCGACGGCATCGATTTGGACTGGGAATACCCAGGCATTGAGGGCTATCCTGGCCACCAGTTTATGCCTGAAGACAAGCCTAACTTTACCGCTCTGGTTCAGGAATTGCGCCAAGTTTTGGGTAAAAAAGCCATCCTGAGTTTTGCCGCAGGTGGCTTTAGCAGTTTTATTGAAAAATCCATCGAATGGGACAAGGTGATGCCGCTGGTCAACTATGTCAATTTGATGAGTTATGATCTGGTGAGTGGTTATAGCACCGTTACCGGGCACCATACTCCTTTGTTTTCCAACGAAAAACAGCAGGCTTCCGGTGCGGATGGAGTCCAGCAGTTGCTGAAAATTGGCGTACCTGCCGAAAAAATCATTTTAGGTGCCGCTTTTTATGCCCGCAGTTGGGTAGAGGTTGAAAACATCAATCGGGGCTTGTACCAGTCGGGCAAATTCAAGTCTTTTGTGCCTTACCACCGCATTTCCAGTACCTTTACGGCTGAGGAGGGATTTATATTTTACCGCGATTCGGTCTCGCAGGCGCCTTGGGCCTACAGCCCGCAGCGCAAGGAATTTGCTACTTTTGACGATTACAGCTCGGTGAAACTCAAAACGCAGTACGTGATGAAGCAAAAACTGGGCGGGATCATGTTTTGGCAACTGACGGATGATAAGCCGGGTACGGGTTTGTTGCAGGCGATTTGGGAGGCGCAGCAGTAGCCACCCTTATTTATTTTTGTTCAGCATGCACCATTTTTCATTTGTATCTTTGTAAATAAGCATCTTTCAATCATGGCCAAGTACATCAATCCATATACCGATTTTGGATTTAAAAAACTCTTTGGGGAAGAAGGAAACAAGGATTTGTTGCTTGATTTCCTCAATCAATTACTTCCCGCTCACCACCAAATTGCAGATTTACATTTCAAAAATGTTGAGAATCTGCCTGACTTGCCTTCCGAGCGAAAAGCCATTTTTGACATTCATTGTAAGGCCGTTACTGGAGAGCATTTTATCGTCGAAATGCAGAAAGCCAAAGTCAATTTTTTCAAAGATCGTTCCTTATTTTATATAACCTTTCCCATTCGTGAACAAGCCAAGCAGGGTGAATGGGATTTTGAGTTGACACCGATTTACATGATCGCCATTTTGGATTTTAAATATGATGAAGAGGAAGAAAAACTAAAGTTCTTACGGCATGTACAACTCAAAGATCAAGATTGCGAGGTGTTTTACGATAAACTACATTTTAAGTTTATCCAAATGCCCTTGTTCACTAAAAAGGAACACGAGTTGGAAACTCATTTTGATAAATGGATCTATTTTTTACAAAAACTGGAGACTTTCGATGATATTCCTGCCATCCTACAAGAGCCCATCTTTGAAAAAGCGTTTAAAACTGCCGAAGTTGCAAATATGACGCCTGAGCAAAGAGATGAATACGAGCAGAGCCGGATGAGTTACATTGAATTGAAAGAAGTAGCCAATACAGCAACCATGGAAGGTAGAAAAAAGCGTGAGCTCGAAATTGCCAAAGAGCTAAAAAAGAACCTTGTCCCCAAGGAAATCATCAAAAGCTCAACTGGGCTTTCTGACGAGGAAATTGACAGACTATAACTCCAAAGAACTTATTTAGCCACCTAAAGCCAATTTTCTGAAATGAAATTTTTCCTCCTGCTTTTGACTTTGTTTATATCAAGCCAAAAGTTTTTGGCTCAAAATATTAGCCAACAAAGCCAAGCCTTCGACAACTACGCCGAAAAAGCCATGCAAAGTTGGCAAATGCCCGGCATGGCCGTAGCCGTAGTCAAAGACGGACAAATCCTCTTCAAAAAAGCCTATGGAGTCCGTCAGCTCGGCACCACAAACACCGTCAACACCCAAACCCAGTTCGCCTGCGCTTCCACCACTAAAGCCATGACCGCCGTATGTATGGCCATACTGATCGACGAAGGCAAAGCCAATTGGGATGATCCGGTCAGCAAATACCTCCCCGAGTTTCTGCTCTACGATCCTTACGTAACCCGCGACCTCAAAATCCGCGACCTCTTTACCCACAACAGCGGAGTAGGCAATGCTGATTTTTTGTGGAGCATCATGGATGTGCCGAGCGATGAAGTACTGCGCAAGATGCAACAGGTCGTGCCCAGCTACCCGCTACGGGCCAGTTTCATCTACCAGAACATTTTTTACCTGGCCGCAGGCAAAGTCATTGAAAAACTCAGCGGCCAAAAATGGGAGGCCTTCATCCAGGCGCGGATTTTCAACCCCCTGGGGATGAACAACACCTACCCTACCCTCAAAAGTACCCCCACGGCCAATTTGTCCCAACCCCATTTCCGCGTCAATGGCAGCATCAAAGTGATTGAAGCCAATAGTGCCGACCAGATTGGCCCGGCGGGTAGCGTCCATTCCTGCATCGACGACATGAGCAAGTGGATGATTTGTATGCTGGACAGCAGCAAATACGCCGGTGGCCGTCTCCTAGAGCCACATACCTGGACTGAGTTGTTTCGCCCGCAGGTACTGGTTCCCGCTGACCAGTTTTACCCCACCATGCAATTGATCAAACCCAACTGGACAACTTATGCCCTGGGCTGGTTTCAACACGATTACAAAGGCAAAAAGATCAATTACCATACCGGGAGCCTGGCGGGGGAAATTGCCATGCACGCCCAATTGCCTGAGGCCAAACTAGGCATTTATGTCTTTGGCAATTTCGACCATGCTGAAGTGCGCCATGCATTGGTCTACAAGGCTTTCGACATCTTCGCCCTGGGTGGAAGCCGCGACTGGAATGCCGAGTTTTTGACCCTATACAAAGGAATTCAAGATCAAGCGGATAGGGAAGAGGCCGCCTTCAAGGCCAAACAAATTCCCAACACGCAACCTAGAAAACCATTAGCGGAATACGTTGGAAAATACACTCATCCCTTGTACGGCGAGGCGGTGGTGGCACTGGATGGAGATAAATTGCTGATCACCCTCAATCAATTTGTCAGTGCGAAGCTGGGGCATTGGCACTACGATACTTTTCGCGGGCCTTACACCCAGGATTGGTACGGTACTGCCATGGGTACTTTCAGCTTGAATGTGGAGGGCAAAGTGGAGAAGTTGACTTATGAAGGCATGGAGTTTACTCGAACAGACTTGTGGTAATTTACTTCCTAAATAAACGTGAGTTTTGAATTAATGGAATTGAAAATCAATTCGATAAATCCCAGACGAGGTGTTTTGCTGCCTGGAGGGCAGCTATCTTGGTAGATATAAGGTAATCGGGATATTGTTGCGGCTGCCCGGGGGGCAGCTATCTGTAAGATTTTGTCAAAGATAGCTGCCCCCCGGGCAGCCAGGAACCATAAACATTCCATTATTTCTACCAAGATAACTGCCCTCCTGGCAGTTTTAATTCATAACTCAAGTCTACTTAATTAATCCGTACCCATGCAACCATTTCCCGTTTCCAGCTCCATCCTCAATGGGGAAGCGCTAGGTCTTTTTTTGTGTAAAAAATACGATTTGAGTCCAGCCTGTACCTGTCAATTGATCAAAGCTGGCATCAATCACACTTACTTTGTAAAGGATCAAAGCCGTAAACTGATTTTTCGGGTGTACAGTTTGAACTGGCGCTCCCACCTGGAAATAGCCGAGGAAATTCGTTTGCTAACTGCCCTCCGCGATGCCCAAATCCCCGTTTCCCATCCAATACCCGATGCTGACGGGGAATACATCCAAACCTTGGTGGCGCCCGAAGGAGAGAGATTTGGCGTGCTTTTTTCCTATGCGGAGGGGGACAAATTGCACAATTTTTCAACTGAAACCCATTTTGAAATTGGGGCCATCATGGCTCGCTTGCATCAGGTGACGCAAAATTTCAAGCTGGAGCGGGTCACCTACAACACTGAGGTTTTATTGGTCAATTCTACGGCCCAATTCCTGCCCTTTTTGCCCGCCGACTGCGCAGAAACGGACTTCATCAAAAGCACCCAGAAATACCTGCTCGATTACCTCGCCAACATTCAGGTGCAGGAATTGCGTACAGGTGCCGTACACGTAGACATCTGGTTCGACAACCTTAATGTCAGTAAAACGGGCGAGGTCACCATTTTTGATTTTGATTTTTGCGGGAATGGTTGGTTGTGCCTGGATGTAGCTTATTACGTTTTGCAAGTACACAGTGTGGAAAGGGATAAGCCCGAATGTTTGCCCAAAGTGCAAAGTTTCATTCAGGGTTATGAATCCGTCACGCCACTCAGCGCCGAAGAAAAACGGGTGCTCCCGATGCTGGGCGTTTGCCTTTATTTTTTCTATTTGGGCATTCAAAGTCAACGTTTTGAAAACTGGTCCAACAGCTTTTTTAACGAATCCTACCTCAAACGTTTCATCAATGTCCTGGTAAAAAGTTATTTTGAGCGCTACAAACAAAATTCATTAGCCCTTTAAACCTGTGGGATGAAAAAGTTTATCCTTTACTGCCTGCTCCTCGGAGCTGTCCAATATGTTTTTGCTCAAAAAACCATCATCAATGTCGACCTCAACAAAGAGATTGGGGAGATGCACCCTTTTTGGGCCTGGTTCGGTGCCGATGAGCCCAATTATGCCTACATGCGCGACGGGAAAAAACTCCTGAGTGAACTCAGCGCGATGAGCCCGGTTCCGATCTATTTTCGCGCACACAACCTGCTCACTTCCGGGCACGACACCATGAACCTGAAATGGGGCTCCACCAACGTCTACACCGAAGACGCCAATGGCAAACCCATTTACGATTTCACCATCCTGGATAAAATTTTTGACACATATCTCCAGCGGGGCATCAAACCCATGGCACAATTCAGCTTCATGCCCGAAGCGCTGTCGACCAACCCCCAACCCTACGAGCACCACTGGCAACCCGGCATGCCTTACGATAAAGTGTACACTGGCTGGGCGTATCCACCCAAAGACTACAAAAAATGGGCTGACCTCGTCTACACCTGGGTCAAACACGCCGTGGAACGTTACGGCAAAGCCGAAGTGGAAAGCTGGTACTGGGAACTCTGGAACGAGCCCAACATCGGCTATTGGAAAGGCACCGTGGATGAATATTGCAAACTGTACGACTACACCGCTGATGCCGCCAAAAGAGCCTTGCCGACCATCCGCATGGGGGGCCCGGAAACAACGGGGCCGAGTTGGAATAAGGCGGCGGATTTTTTAAAAACCTTCCTCACGCACTGTGTTTCAGGGAAAAATTATGCGACTGGAAAAATCGGATCACCGTTAGATTTCATCACTTTTCATGCCAAAGGCGCGCCCAAAATTGTGGATGGGCACGTACAAATGAACATGGGCACCCAACTGCGCGACATCTCCGAAGGTTTCCGCATTGTGGCCTCCTACCCTACCCTCAAAAGTTTGCCGATCATCATTGGCGAGTCTGATCCTGAAGGTTGTGCAGCCTGTGGCATGAAAACCAATCCTTCCAATGCCTACCGCAATGGCACCATGTATTCGAGCTACACCGCCGCTTCTTTTGCCCGCAAATATGCATTGGCCGATCTTTTTAAAGTGAATCTGAAAGGAGCAGTGAGTTGGTCTTTTGAATTCGAGAATCAGCCTTATTTCTATGGTTTCCGCGATTTGGCCACCAATGGCATCGACAAACCCGTGCTGAATGTCTTCCGCATGTTTGCGCTGATGAAGGGCAAAAGAGTGGAGGTTAAAGGCAACCAAAACTACAGCTACACCGCCGTTAGAGATTCCAGTGTACGTGGCCCCAAAGCGGATATCGATGGCATAGCCAGTAAAGACCTGCGCTCAGCCGCAGTGATGCTCTGGCATTACCATGATGATGATCTCAAAACGGGCAAGGCCAGCATCGAACTCAACCTGAAGGGCTTCACTGCCAAAACCCTAAACCTGCACCATTACCGCATTGACGATGAAAACAGCAACGCCTATGAGGTATGGAAAAAAATGGGCTCGCCCGAAAAGCCTTCGGCGGAGCAAATTGCGGTGTTGGAAAAAGCTGGGCAATTGACGTTGTTGAATTCACCGTCTTACGTAAAAACGAACAATGGCGCTATAAAAATGGAGATTGAATTGCCGAGGCAGGGAGTGTCGTTGTTGAAGTTTGATTGGTGATTTTTGAAGCAACTGCAAATGTGAGTCATCCCGAATTTTTCATAAAGACTACAAAAGCGACATTTCTTTATCACAAAGGAAAAAAAGAGGACACAAAGGACACAAAGCGAAGCGTCGTCAACGTCTAACTCTGTGTCCTTTGCGTTTCTTGGTGCTTTCTTTGTGAAAAATATGTCGCTTTGGAATTATTTTGAAAATTCGGGATGATGTTTGTAGCGACACCTATCGAATACGTTGAAACAATTCACCTAAAAATCTCATTCACACTAATCACAAAGCCCGGAATAACCGGCTCCGCCGAACACAAATCCTCCCCAGTACATACCATCATTTGTTTTCCCCGGTACACATGCACCTCATTGCGTTTAGGAAAAATGTGCCAAACCACGACTACTTCTGCCTTTCGGTAATTCTCCATCTTTTCAGCAACTCGCTCCAACTGGTCATTTTTAGAAATCACTTCGATTACAAAATCAGGATGGATGTCTGCATTATACCGAGCTGCATCAATTTGTTCATCCGTGAAATAAGCGATATCGGGACGGCGATGGTTTCCTGCAAAAAACACATCCCCTCCTGAAATTAAAATGCCATCAATAGCCGGGTTTTGGGCTTTCAATTGAGCAAGAAAGTTCATTAAATTCACTTGAATGAAAAGCCACAATCGATTCATAGATCGCTCCGTTTTTTCTACTTGCCCATTGACCCACTCGTACTTAAAATTGTCCTCACGAGAGAGGTATTCTTTCTGAAACATTTCCCAAGATATTTTTTCGGGCAGAACCTGTTCTTGATTGGCGGTCATGGTAATCTGATTTAGCCTTTTGTAAAAATACAGCAAACATTCCACAAAGACAATCCCTCCCTTTTTTGCCAAACCAAAAAATCCTACTAGTTTTGAAACTCACCTCTATCCTAACCATTTTAGTATGAAAAAACTGTTGTGGGTGATTTTTGTCCTGGTGCTGTGCAATAGCCTGTGGGGTCAAAATCCAAGTACGTATTCCAATCCTTACGAAGCCAAATACTTCGAAAAATTCAAATGGCGCAACATTGGCCCCTTGCGTGGCGGACGCTCTCTAGGTTGTACCGGAAGTCCTGGTCGACCCAATGAGTACTACTTCGGTGCCACGGGCGGCGG
>JAIYAV010000141.1 GCA_027488855.1 Saprospiraceae bacterium | reverse complement strand
ACAACTCATCTACCAAACCTTCGTTCATTAGCGATCCTGCGAGGTCAGCACCGCCAAAAAGCCAAATGTCCTTTCCGGGGGCGGCTTTGATCGCCCTGACCTGTTCGCTGACCTTGTCTTTGATCAAAGTTACGTTCTTTGCGGCCTCAGTTAAAGTATTAGAAAACACGTAGTGCTCGTGTTCTTTGCCAAAAGTTTGACCCATTTTTAGCACCAATTCGCAGGCTTTTCGACCATATAGTACGGTATCAATACGTTCCATAAAAGCACTCATTCCGTAATCCTGATCAGCCATACACCAATCAAATTCTCCATTGGGACCTTCAATAAAGCCATCTAGGCTGACTGCGCAGTTATATACTACTTTCCGCATGATTGGATGATTTTTTGGTACAAAACATTAATTCACAAAATCATCAGACAGTTCCCCGAACATTGAAGTTGCAAAAAAAATCAGTCTGCATAAATTATCGTTCCGCCACCTTGTACAACTGACTCCGGGCCACAAATGATCACTTCTTTCACCCCTTGAGCCAGGGCATCGAAGGCATTGTCAAGCTTGGGCAACATCCCGGCGTAAACTACTCCTTCCTCCTTGTAGCGGGCATAATCGGCGGCATTGATGCGTGGAATGACAGAGTTGTCATCTTCCGCATTGCTCAAGACTCCATTTTTATCCAAACACAAATACAATTTTACTTCGTAAAGTGCCGACATGGCCGTAGCCAAACTGGAAGCGATGGTATCCGCATTGGTATTCAGCAATTGGCCTTGCCCATCGTGGGTAATGGCGCAAAAAACCGGGATGAATTCAGCACTCAACAATCGGTGAATAGCCTCGGCATTCACAACGTCCAGGTCACCCACAAAACCATAATCAATTTCTTTGACAGGTCGCCGATGGGCCAGAATCACATTGCCATCTGCACCGCTCAGACCCAGGGCATTGCCGCCAATAGATTGCAACAAGGCGACAATTTGCTTATTAAAAATGCCGGCATATACCATGGTAGCCACCTCTAGGGCAGCAGCATCGGTAATCCGCCGGCCGTTGACCATGTGTACCGGAATACCCAGTTTTTCACTGAGTTCGGACGCTTTTTTGCCTCCGCCGTGTACAATGATTTTTTGTCCTTCTTTTTGTAAAAATGCCTCCAGGATGGGTTGCAAGAGGGCTAAATCGTCAATGACTTTGCCGCCAACTTTTAAGATGTGTAAGTTCATCGTGCTTGGGTATTGGATTTGGCTAGAAAAAAATACCGCACGAAGATAGTGTTTTATAGTGGGTAGGGAAAAAATTGTAGGGGCAAGCCTATGTGCTTGCCCCTACGGGATTGGAACAACCGCAAGGTTGTGCCTGGTAAAATAATGGGTAACCGCAAGGGTTACTCCTACATTTTATTGATGCGAATCAACTCTGGTGCCCGACCACTCCGCAATACCCGGACGAGGTACAGACCAGCAGGTAGCGTCTTCAGATCCAGTTCACCTTCTGTCGTGCCTGCATCAAACTTCTCCCGGTTGATGACTCCACCGTTGAGGTTGAGTACCTCTACAGAAATGCCGGATTCATCCACTTCTTTAGGATTGTTGAAAATCAGTCGCACCCGATCATTGGTTGGGTTGGGATAAGCATCCGTGGTAGGTGCTGCTCCAAATCCTTTACAATCGTTGACGTCGAAGGTTGCACCGCTCAGTCCAACAAAACCGCAGTATGGCCCACCACCCATCTTCAACTGTAGTATCACCTCATAGAGGTTTGAGTAATGGGTAAGGTTCACCTGAACTGGACTGACGATCACTGGGTGAATGCGGTAGGTTCCCACCTGAGTTACTTTGAATTCAGGTTTGTCACTGATGCCCAGAATGTCAAAATTGTCCCCAGTGGTAAGTACATAGTGCAATTTCAGCGGCGCGTCTATCATGTTCATAGATACCACGTTTGCCTTGATGGTAATGCCTGCGGGAACAAAACAAGACATGGTTTGAGGCTCCAAACGACCAGCCATCATCATGCCACAATCGGTGCAAGATTTAATGTCGAGCATAAAGCCTGTATCGATCAGGGTGCACTTGAAAATCGTGACTTCTTCCACGATGTCATCGATAGTGGATTGACCGAGAGAAATCAGCTTAAGCGGATCAAAATCCTTTGGATTGTAGATCAAGTGGTAGACGGTGTATTTACCAGTTTTGCAAAGGAAGAAGTCTGGTTCCTCGTATAACGCGTTGATGATCTTGCTATTCGGGGCAGAAACCAGATAAACGATCTTCCAACCTTGTGGAACCACTGGTGCTTTTTTCCATTCCAATTTGATGTAAGCACAAGCTCCTTGCTGGATACAAGGTACATTCACATAAGGTTTGAACTCACCCAGTTTGGCGATACAGCATGGACCAGTAATGAAACGAACACCTATTTCATCCAAACTATAGCAAATTTGCACGTTGTTGCTGAGTTGCGTTTTCAGCCCTGCAATAGTTGTCACACCCAATTGGATGGTATTCGGATTGAAAGTATTCGGATCGTAAACCAACGTATGGATCGTCCAGTTTTTGAGGCTATTGACCACAAAGCTTGGTGTAGTGCTGATTTGTTCAATCACTTTATTGTTGCCGCTGGCACTAGCAAGCAGGTATCGCACCTGATAGTTTACAGGAACGATTGGAGGAATGTTCGCCGTAGCCTGCAAGGTAGCTGGTAAAGTAGATTTACAAGTATCTCCAACCGGTATCAGTGTACCAGCAAATGCGATACAAGTGAATTGGCAATTGGAAATTTCAAATGCTACTCCACCATCCAGTGCGGCACAAACGTTGCTGTTGATCTGATTAGAGATAAAGCTCAACGTCGCACCAGCAGGGTAGGTCAAATTCAAGGTTCCTGGTAGGTAGACCAAGACATGAATCCGGTACACCCCTGATTGGGTAATCGTGAAGGAAGGTGTGGTTTTGATTTCTCTGATTACCAAAGTATTGCCACTGGTCAAAATGTAGCGAACCACATAACCAGCTGGAACGGTTGGCTGTTGAGAAACTGTAGCCGTGAATACGCCTTGGCCATTGACCAAACAAGGTTCTCCAACCACCACCAACTTACCAGGTGCGGCGACGCAAGGTACAACGCAGGCCGGTACTTCAAAGAGCGCTCCACCCGTTTCAACGCTGGCGCAAATGGCACCACCCCCTTCGATGAATTGTCCCCGCAGGCTATTCACCGTGGTTACACCCAATTGGATGCTCGCCAGAGAGAAGGTAGCTTGGTTGAACACCAACACATGGATGCGGTAAGTCCCGGTTTCAGCAACGCTGAAGCTTGGGTTGGTACCAAAGTCAACGATCACCTTGTTGGCGCCTTTGCTCAATAAGTAGCGAATACCATAGCCAGAAGGAACGGTACTTGTGGTGAGCGAACTTGCGGTGAGCAGCACCTCGCCATTTTTAGGCAAACATACTTCGCTGTTCGGCTTGAGTTTGCCAGCGTCAGCTGGGCAAGTACAAGGCGCGATTTTGAAGCTTGCTCCAATCAAATCCAATGAACCACAAAGGGTACCTCCTCCCTGAATGAATTTGGCATTGATCTGTGCAACCGTTGTAGTGCCCAAAACAATCGTATTCAAATTGAAAGTGCTCGGATCGTATACCAGTGTAAGTACCCGGTAGTTACCTGTTTGGTTGACACCAAATTTAGGCTGAAGTTCAATTTGGCGAACGACGTTATCAGGAGTTACCAACAAGTAGCGACGGGCATAGCCTGAAGGAATGACCGAAGCTCCATTTGCTGGATGTTTTGCACTAATCCAGGCATAACCTACCGATAGACATTCTTCCAATTCAGGTACCAGTGTTCCAGCCTTGGCTTCACAAAGTGGAGCACATTCTTTAAGCGTGAAACAAACCCCAACCATGTCCACATCGCCACAGATGCTTCCACCTGTCAGCCATTGGTTCAGTTGAGCCAGAGTGGTTACGCCTTTGATGATGTTGTTTGGGTTGAAGGTCAAAGCGCGGAATACAAAGACGTGTACGCAGTAAGTACCTGCCTTCTTCATCCAGAAACACTTGTCTTCCACCACATCAACAATAACGCCTTTGTCATTTACCATTGCATAACATACGGTAAATCCACTAGGCGTAGCAGGAGGCGTAACAACGCCAACGCAGATTTTGACGGAGTCAATCAAACATGGAATGGTGCCCACGCTCAATTTTCCGGCATCCACATTACATGTGCTGCTACATGCTACCACCGTGAAACAAACTCCATTCACATCAATGGCAGCACAGTATTCCTGTAGCCAGAGTTTGAGTTGTGCAATGGTGGTTTTGTTTTCGATGATTCGCCCAACGTTGAAAGACGCAGTTGGGAAAATAAAGGTATGCATGCAGTAAGTTCCGGTATTGCGTACCACTGCGCTTGGCTGTTCGGTTACATCAATGATCACACCATTGGCATTGGTAATTGCATAACAAATGGTAAAACCAGTAGGAACCTTTGCAGGAGTGCTAAAGTCTGCTATCAAGGTAGAAATCCCCCCTGCTGGCAAACAAACCGGTACCCGTGGCACAAGTTTGCCTGCGAATACTTCGCAGGTTGGGCTACAAGATTGAACATTGAAGCATACGCCCGCCAAATCGATGGCAGAACACAAGTCTTTCAACCACAGATTGAGCTGAGCTAAAGTGGTGGTATTTTCAATGATCCGCCCCAGGTTGAATTGGCTGTTCGGGAACACAAAAGTGTGCATGCAGTAAGTACCTGGAGTGCGTACAACTACGGATGGGGTTTCAGTCACATCCACAATCACGCCATTGGCATTTACAATAGCATAACATACGGTGTAACCCGAAGGTACAATCGGTGCCGTTTGAACCTGTGCGGAAAGGGTCACAACGCCTCCCGCCACGATGCAGTTGGGGACATTCGCCTTCAACTTGCCCGCAGTAACGGTACAAGTGTTGCAATTCCCTACATTGAAATAAGCTCCATCGAGGTCAAGTGCAGCACAAACCGTTCCACCACCTTGAATCAACAGCGCATTGAGTTCACTCAATTTGGTGCTATTCAAATAAACGGTGAAATTGAGTGTATTCGGATGGTAAATCAGGGTATGAATCCGGTATTTCCCAGTAGTAGTTACGGTAAAGTCAGGCGTACTGCCGACCTTCATGATGACTTTGCTGTCACCAGTAGTCAACAAGTAACGAACTACATAGCCACTTGGCACATTAGGCTGAGTGCCGACATTGGCCAAAAGGCGGGTGCTGTTCCAGTTGTCGATACATGGAGCACCGGTTGGGATCAGAGTACCCGCAGTGACGCCACAAGTTTGTTGACAATTGCTGACCACGAAGTAAGCACCAACCGGGTCAACCGCTGCACAAATGGTGCCTCCATCCTGGATGAAGGTTTGTTTCACCGTTTTGAGCATGGTCACTCCATACTGGATAGCCGTTGCAGGATTCCAGGTATTGGGTTGGTATACCAAAGCGTGAATGCGGTAGTTACCCGTATTGCCCACGGTGAAGTCGGGGGTATTGCCTACCAGTAAAATAGTCATGTTGTCGCCATACGTCAATACGTACTTCACAATATAACCTGAAGGAACCACTGGAGCGCGATCGGTTTCGCCTTGTAGACGTGCGCCGTTGGCAGCGGTGAGACATACCTGCGCTTTGGCTTTCAAGGTTCCAGCTTCCACTTCACAGCCTTCGCAGGGTTTAACTACGAATACTGCGCCAGTTTCATCCAGGCTCGCACAAGTTGGTACAATGCCGCGTACCAACAGGACTCTCAAGTCTTCAATCGTGGTAGAATTGAGCACGATTTGGCTCAAATTGAATGTGCTTGGATTGTAAACCAAAGCGTGAATGCGCCAGGTACCCGTAGTATGCACCACAAAGTCGGGTTTGTCGCCTAAGTCAGTAATTACTTTATTGGCACCAAACGTAACCAAATAACGCAGTTGATAGCCATTTGGAATGATTGGAGCAATGTTCGTTGCAGCACGCAGGCGAGCATCCCACCAGTTGTCCAAACATGGGCCGTTGGCTGTTCTTAAGGTACCGGAATAAGCCGTACAATTGGTACAATTCACCACATCAAAAATGGCACCCGTAGCATCCAGCGCGCCACAGATTTGTCCGCCACCTTGAATCAATTGGCTGACAATGGCTGAAGCTCTGGTGGTTCCAAAAATTACACCCGTCAAATTGAGGGTAGTTGGATTGTACACCAAAGTATGAATCCGGTAGCGACCAGTAGTTGCTACAGTGAAATCAGCAGTGGAAGAGATGTTTTGGATGACCAGGTTGTCCGTATTGGTCAGTACATAGCGAAGCAAAAATCCTTCGGGTACGGATGGCGTAGTAAGGGTAGTTGCCCGGATCCGAGCAGTACCACCAGCTGGCAAACAAGCCTGATCCAACACCTTTAAAGTGCCAGCAGCTGCCGAACAAGTTGGTGCGCAAGTAGCTACATCAAATACCAAACCACTCAATTGGATAGAACCACAAATGGCACCTCCACCTTCGACCAAACGATCGCGGACACCTTGAGCGGTAGTTACCCCAGCCTGGATATCATTGATGTTGAAAGTACTTGGGTTGTACACAAAAGCGTGGATGCGGTAACGGCCAGCAGCTGTAACCGTAAAGTCGGCTACCTCTTTTACCTGACGTACTACCAAAACATCTCCTTGTGTAAGGATGTAACGCAAGCTGTAACCAGCAGGCACCACCGATGCGGTACTTACGTTGGCCCGAATACGCGCTGAGCCTGAGTTGATACAAGGTACGTCGATGGCGACCAAAGTACCAGCCTTAGCGGAACAAGGACAACTGGTCACCTCAAATTGTGCACCCGTCAAATCCAGGGCACCACACAATTGACCACCACCTTGAATCAACAGTTTGTTGATGTCGGCAGCCTTGGTGAAGCCAAAAATCACTGTGCTCAAATCCAGGTCGGCTGGATTGTAGATGAGCGTATGGATACGGAATGCGCCCGTTTTGGTAACGTTGAACGTTGGATTTTGACTAACGTTTTCGATGACCAAATTAGGCCCAAAAGTCAGTACATAACGACGCTGGTAGCCCGCAGGAACAAGTGCCGCTACATCTACCAATGCAGTTAATTTTGCAGGAGTAAGATTGTCATAACAAACCTGAATTTCTGGTTTGAGTTTACCCGCAGTGGGTTCACATGGACAAGCGGTGACGTTGAAAGTAGCTCCAAACAAATCCAGCGCAGCACAAATCACACCTCCGCCTTGTACCAATCTACTGTTGATGGCAGAGGCTTTGGTGGTGCCAAATATCACCCCACTCAAATCCAGCGTGGCTGGGTTGTACACCAGGGTATGGATGCGGTAACGGCCAGTCAAAGCCACAGTAAACTGAGCGTTTTGACTGATTTGCATGATGGTGAGGTCTTCACCACGGGTCAGCACATAACGCAAGATGTAACCATCAGGCACCACGGTTGGGGTTACCCGATTGGCTGTCAATTGTACCGAGCCACTGTTGATACATGGCTGGCTTGCGGCCACCAATGCACCCGGATTGGCAGCACAAGGACAAATGCTTACATTGAACTTGGCACCCACAACGTCCAACGCACCACATATCTTGCCCCCACCCTGTACGAGTAGTTTCAAAATATCGGATGCTTTGTATTCTCCGGGATCAAAAATGCCTAGATTGAGTTTCGCAGGGTCATATACTAAGGTGTGAATCGTAAAAATCCCTGCCTTGCGCACAATGAAATCTGGAGTAGCTGCCAATGCTTCCAGCACCAGGTCAGCTCCACTCGTCAGTACATAAATAATTTTGTAGTTCGATGGTACAGGGAAAGTAGGCGCTGTTACACTCAGCGCTTGCAAACGAGCGGTTCCATTGTCCAGGCAGTTTTGGGCCAGGATGCGTAGTGACCCTGCCGTAACGCCACAGGTATCACATTCATTAAAAGCAAATTGAGCACCAATGGTGTCAATTCCCGCACAGAGGAGCGAAGTGCTGGTAGCAAATCGACGCGCCAACTGCGGCACCTTGTAGTCTTTTGGTGGGAAAAGGGTATCCGGGTTGAGCTTGGTAGGGTCATACACGAGGGTGTGTATGCCATATAGCCCTTCCGCCTTCACTTTGAACAGTGGACTTGCGTTTCTTGCAAGCACACGCTGTCCACTTCCTTTGGAAAGTAGATAGGTTCGAGCAAAACCTTGTGGTACTACTGAAGCCTCAGTCTGCTTTGCTTCTATCAGGGCGGAATCCTTGTTCAAACACACCTTTAAATCTCCCAATTTTCCGACCTTAGTCGTGCAAGTGATTAGATTTGGCTGCTGTGCAAACGCAGGAATCCCCATTAAGAAAAACAGAATAGGCATCAAGTTTTTCAGAGGCCGCAAATGGCTTGGAAAGAGGTACTTAATGGGTATCATAATTAATCGTTTTCAATGATGTTGTGGAAAACTGATTATGTACCCGGGCTTAACCCACTGGCTTATTTGTGGGCATTAGTAGTTCAGACTGCTGCTAGACGAAGGAGGAAAAATGTGAAGTAAAACCTGGATTGTTCTTATTCTGATTCTAATTGAGAACTCAAATATACAACACCAGATCTCACAGTTCCTCCTTTTAGGGGCTTTTTTTTTTTTTTTTTAAACAAATAGCCCTTTTAGGTTACGAACTTTTTCCAAAAAGTTGAAGGTTTTGGAAAAGTTCTTTGAAACGGAAAAGTAGGGGGTCTGAATAGCTCCAAATTGCCTCCGGATGGCTTCCACATTTTTTATCATACTTCCTTCAAAATCCAGGGCATTGATTCCCAATTCATTGTGAAGAAACTGAATGACTTCCCAGATGAGCAAGATACCTGCACCATGCTGGCGAAATCGTGGATCGTCTCCTGCCAGATGGTAATAAGCGACCTGATCATCCCATATCACATAAGACGCACCATGTAGCTGACCTAGTTGGTCTACTGCAAAAAAAAGTTTGCGTCGTTGTTGTACATTCAAGGCTGTGTCGTGTCGAAGAAATTGTGTCAAGGTGTACGGAATTGGTATGTTTTGCCTATCAAAACTCATTTTATTGACAACGTAAAATTGTTCTGGGTCGTCCCAGTGTTCTATTTTTATTTGTTCGCTCGCTTTTTTAATGTTGCGCCGGATGTTTCGATTGGCTCCATCCAGTACTTTTTGCAAATCACTGACATCAAGCAAATAGGTGTAGCGGGTAGTTTGTCGAAAATTTTGCCAATACAAAGGCAGCCAATTGGTAATGCTGTAATGAAAATCCTGCTTCATACTGGCAACCTGGGGAATTTTTGTTAAGAGCTCCTCCAAAATCTGGTGTTGCTCCGTTGTACTTGGGTTACCAGGCAAATAAGGGCCCATAAATTTAACAAAATTTGGCATCGTCACATATCGGAAGCCCATTTTTTGCTTCATAAAATACGTCCAGATGCCTTTGACCTGGCCGGCTTCTTCTACCATTGCAACGCCCCACTCGCCTTCCTGGCATACCGCATCAAGGTACCAATCCTGGAAAAAGATGGGTAGATTGGGCTCGGATTGGCAGAATTGATGGTATTGCGCTTTCATACTTTCACCCTGATGATCATGACTCCATCGCGCAGCGGCAGCAATAAGTTTTCCACCCTTGGATCTGCCTGAATTTTTGCATTGAATTGATGGATCAATAAAGTGTCCTTGTCCTTTTTTTCCAGCGCAACTTTACCATCCCATAATACATTATCGACCAAAATAACCCCGCCTGGGTTCATTTTTTCGATGACCAAATCATAATGCAGGCTGTAATCTTGTTTGCCACCATCAATCATCGCCAAATCAAAGCGACAATCCAAATCGGGAATAACGACTTCGGCCCGGCCGGTATGCAATTCAATCCGTTCACTCAATCCGGCTTTGGCAACATACTTTTGGAAAATATAGGCCAATTCCCGATTGGGTTCAATAGTGTGTAGTATGCCATCCGCAGGCAAACCTTCGGCGATACAGATCGATCCATATCCGGTAAATGTACCAATTTCAAGGGCGAATTTAGGTTTGACCCACAAACTGATGAAGCGCAACAACTGACCTTGCAGCGGCCCGGTCATCATTTGGGGGGCCAGGGTTTTGAGATGGGTTTCGCGGTCCAGCTCGTGCAACACTTCGGAAGGAGCGGTACTGTGTTGGGTGCAGTATTGGTAGATGTTGCGAAGCGAACGTTGCATGTTTGAAAAAGATGAAAGATGAAAGATGAAAGATGAGATGCTACCGCAGAGAGGTAGACAAGGTCATTGTCAAAAACGCTGCGGCAGCATCTTTCATCTCTCTTCTCTCATCTCTAAAAGCCAAAGTTCTAAAAGTTTTTTGTACTTTTCTTCACCACCAAATAGAACTTGATACCTTATGAAAAAATCAATCGGGTTTGGCCTGATGCTGAGCCTTTTATTCCCGCTTGGCTTATGGAGCCAATACACCACGCGTTTCGAAAGCAGCAATGGCACCCAAACCCCTACTTACGAGGAAGGCATCGCCTGGTACCAACGTATCGCTGCCGATTTTAAAGAAATTGACATTCAAAGCAAAGGGCTGACCGACAGTGGGCATCCGCTGCATTTGGTGTTGTATTCCAAAAATCGCAAATTCGACATCGCCAAACTCAAAGCCCAGGGCAAAGCGATTTTTTTCATCAACAACGCCATCCACCCCGGTGAACCCGATGGGGTGGATGCCTCGATGATGCTCTTGCGCGATTTGGCGCTGCATCCCGAGCGATACCCCATGCTGGACAGCGTGGTGGTGGCCATTATCCCTTTTTACAACATCGGTGGGGCGCTCAACCGCAGTGCCACCAGCCGGGTGAGCCAGAATGGCCCCGAAGAGCAAGGTTTTCGGGGCAATGCCCGCAATTACGACCTCAATCGAGACTTCATCAAAGCCGATACCCGCAACGCCCATAGTTTTGCAGCCATTTTCCAGGAACTCGACCCTGATCTCTTCATCGACACCCACGTGAGCAATGGGGCTGATTATCAGTACACCATGACCTTTTGTTATGCACAGGAGGAAAAACTGGGGGGCGTTTTAGGGCCTTTTCACAAAGGGACTTTCCTGCCTTTTTTGTATGAACACATGAAAACTTCCGGTTTTGAGGCTACACCCTACATCAATGCTTTTGGGCAAACGCCAGACAAGGGTTTTAGTCAGTTCCCGGATTGGCCCCGCTATTCTACGGGCTACGCGGCGCTGTTTCACACCATCGGCATGATGACCGAAACCCATATGCTCAAGCCTTATGCCCAGCGGGTGAAATCGACTTATGCGCTGCTGGATGGAGTACTCAAATTTTTGGGCAAACATCGTGCACAGTTGCTGGCACTTCGCAAAGCCACCAAAGAAGCGGTAAAAACCCAAAGTGAATTCCCCTTGACCTGGAAGCTCAATCGGGAGAAGTTTTCGGAAATTGAGTTCAAAGGTTACGAGCCCGAATATCCCCTCAGCGAAGTAAGCGGCCTCAAACGTCTGTACTACAACCGCAATAGACCACTAAATAAAATTGTCCCTTTTTATGACCATTACGACGTCGACCTAAAGGCCAGCAAACCCAGCGCCTACATCATCCCACAAGGTTGGCACAACGTCATTGATCGGCTCAAGGTGAGTGGCGTACAGATGCGCCAATTGACCCAGGATAGCACCATCGAAGTAGACGTCTACATCATTGATGCGTACAAGAGCGCGCCTAACCCCTACGAAGGGCACCACCAAAATACCAGTGTGGACCTACACAGCGAACGCCATAAAGTGGCCTTGCGCAAAGGAGATTATTTCATTCCGCTCAACCAATGGCGCAATCGTTTCATTGTGGAAGTGCTGGAGCCTCAAGGGGTGGATTCGTATTTCCGCTGGAATTTTTTTGATACGATTTTGCAGGAAAAAGGAGGCTACTCGGCTTACGTGTTTGAAGACCTGGCGGCAGAGTTGCTGCAAAAAGATCCGGCCTTAAAGCAGAAATTGGAAGAAAAAAAG
Source organism: Saprospiraceae bacterium (assembly GCA_027488855.1). GTDB lineage: Bacteria > Bacteroidota > Bacteroidia > Chitinophagales > Saprospiraceae > Haliscomenobacter. The sequence goes on along the minus strand of JAIYAV010000141.1, from coordinate 39,034 downwards.
GCGAGCGACAAGGCTTTTGCGGAAAATGCTTCGGCCCAGCTGGACTTTGTTTACAAAAACTCGAAGTATTGGGAGAAGGAGTACATGCGGTATCCGGTGTACCGAGTGAGGTGATTTCGGATGTGGGATGTCGGATTTCGGTTGGTGCGTTGCTTCAGGAATATCTGGTCAATCCAATTTTAGTTTTTCATTCCTGAAAACTAAATTTTTGGCTACCACTAATTTTCCAAGCAATGCACCAACCGAAATCCGAAATCCCGAAATCCGAAATCTACTCTGCCATTTGCGCCAGCACCACCCCTGGATTCAAGGCCGCCGCCGGATTGTGCGCAGCAGTAAAAGCTGGCGCAGCAGCCAAACGCTCCCGATTGGCGCGCAGTTGTTCGATGGCTTGATTGAAATAGGCAAAAGGAGTACGCACACTTTGTTCCTTGGCCACATCGAAGCCGTGCAAATTGCGGGCATCCGCTACGATGCGTTTCAAATCAGCCCCCGAACAATCGTAAGTCAATTCGGCCAGATGGTTCAGTTCTTTTGCGTTGAGCTGCAATACACTTTCGGCGATCAAGGCACTCAACATCGCCTCCCTTGCCGGAGCATTCGGCAACTTCATCTCCAACCACAACTCTACCCGACCACTGCGAATCAAGGCAGGTGGCAAACTCCCAATGTTCATGGCCGTAAACATCACCGTCACCTGGGCGTTGGACCGGGACTCCAAACCATCCAGCATGGTGAGCAAGTAGCGGTACAAACCAAATTCATCCTGGTTTTCAAACAAAACATCACAGTCGTCGATGAACAGGATACTTGGCGCATTGTGCTTGGCGGCCTCAAAGATTTGGTGCACCTTATTGTAAAACTGATCGGTACCACTGATCACGGTACCATCCAGCAAAAAGAACTTGCTGTGCAGGCGGTGTGCCAGGGCGCGGCCGATTGAGGTTTTTCCGGTTCCAGGAGGACCGTAAAGCAACACACCACGTTTGGCCCGGATACCTAACTCTTTGGCCAGGTCGTCGCGCTCCATGGGCACAATGATGTCAATTTCCAATTGGCGAACCACCTCTTCCACACCATAGAGGTCAGAAAAATCCATGGGGTCAACCTCGTTGGTGTCTACGTTGCTGTGCAGGGCGTAGGTTTCCAGGAATTGGATGAGCGTAGCGGTGTCAAAATGGGCATCTTCGGGCATCAACTGGCAAGCGTAGGCCATTTGAGTGGCGTTCAGGTGCGGGGCAAACACAAAAACGCGCTCAAAGTCGACGGCTTTTAAGCGCCCCTTACTCAGCGCATTGAATAAAAAAGCCTGATCCTCGGCATCGAATTCCAGCAAATTGATTTTTTGGATGGGATTCTGGAGTGGTTCGGGGTAGTACCCCTGATCGCTGCTCAATACCAAACGTTTGCCACTTTGTTCTAACCAACGCAGAATACCGTCCAACACCGCAATGAGTACTCCTGGCCGGGCTTTGCCGTAGCAGCTTTCCAGCATGTTGTGCACCTGATGGAAATCGTCGACGATTACCAAGTTATGCGCTTTAAGGGCTTTGTGCAAGGTAGCCGCAATGCCTTCTTCCAAGGCTAAAGGGTGAAAGGATTGGATTTCGTCAAAAAAATCGGCGAGGCGTAAGAAGTGCCCGCCCGTTTCCAAAGCTAGCCTTTGGAGCATAAAGGTGCGGCCATGTCCGCGGGTTACTCCTAATCCACAAAGTACATGTTGTTGCAATTGTTGGAGTAAACTCTGGTAAACTTCCGTCTGTGATGGGCTTAAAGCAGGCAGTTTTACGGTATTGTTCAAAATTAGGGGGTGCAGCGTTTGCATTGGTTTTGCTTTTGTTTGGGGTGGTAACCGTGGGGGGCGGGAAAAGATTCCCGGGAGCTTGATTTTTATACACAATTGTTGGAGCTTGTCTAAATATTTTTGCTTTGTGAGAAAATGTAGCCGAAATGCCCCTTATATTTGGATGAATAAATTGAAATGAGATGGACAAGGTCATTCATATCGAAGATTTCAGTCCTGCCTTGTTCTGGGATATTGACAGGACAAAATTGGATTTTGAAAGAAATAAACGCTTTATCATTGAGCGAACGTTAACACATGGAACTTTAGCAGACTGGTTTTTGCTCAAAGGCTTTTATGGCAAAGATGTGATCAAAACGGAGAGCATGCAGATTCGCTATCTGGATAAATTGACATTATCCTTCTGCGCTGCTTATTTTAATGAGTCTATTGAAAACTTCCGATGCTACATACTCAAACAGTCGAACGCAACACATTGGGATTATTGAAACGGTGACCGGGCTTTATTCCCATTTTTTCACCTAGTCAAAAAAATCGAATACATATCGCTCGTCATATTCCACTTCAAATTTGCGAAGCAGTTCTAAGTATTCTGCCCGAAAGGACTTCTTTTGATGGTGTACTTCTTGATTTTCAATATATTTGGCAACGGTTGAAATTTGCGACTGACTGTACGAAAATGCTCCATATCCTTTTTGCCAATCAAATTTATAGCGAGACAAATGATTGGTTTTGATAAAATCATTGGAGCTCGTTTTGATGTGTTCCATTAAATCTGGTAGCAGCTTTGTGTGATTGTATCCAATCAAGAGATGAATATGATCTGGCATAGAGTTGATACACATCATTTTATGGCCTTGTTTTTGTACGATCCCCGTAATGTAGGCGTGAAGTTGGCCTTGCCAGGCTTTTTGGATGAGAGCATCTCGGTTTTTGACTGCAAAAACGATTTGAAAATAGAGTTGGGTGTAGGTATTGGCCATACCGCATGATTTAATCAGTGTTCCGGTGCGCTGCACCTTCATTTAACATTTGTGCCTTGCTTCTAGTGACGTTTCGCGGCTAACGCCGCTAGTCGGTAGCTTAGCCTGAATCAAATATATCGAAAATTTCGTTCGCGTAACATCAAAATTGGATTAGTTCGGGATTTTCGGGGTTTCGAGAAGTCAAAACATCGAATACCGTTCTATACTTAAGACAAAATGCGCAACTCTAAGGCTCCGCCCTAGCGGCATTAGCCGCGAAACGTCACTAGAAGGCGCAGGTAAAGTGGTTGTTGGAGGTGCAGCGCACCGGAATAATTCCCCCGTTCCTCCCCCTACTCCACAATCTGCAACTTCGCAAATTTCAACATAATCCGCTTCTCCTTTTCATCATCTGCAGCTTCAAAGAAGATGGTCGCGATCCGGTTATCCTTGCCTCCGTCGATGTTCAGCACTTTGCCTTCGCCAAATTTGAGGTGGAGCACCTTGCTCCCCACTTTGATTTGTTCACTAGGGCTGGGTTTGAACAGGGCGGGGTCAATCTTGGGTGCAGCATTGGCACTCGATGGACGCGGCTTGAAGGCACCACTCACCCCTGAAGTACCCGCAGGTTTGCTGGGCATCGGTTCGTAATCCGCCGAAAATCCACTGCGCAATGCCGAAGTACTTTCCAGGTGATCCCGGGGAATCTCCTCGATGAAGCGACTCATTTCGTTGTATTGCATTTGGCCGAACTTGTAGCGGCTCATGGCAAAGGTGAGGGTTAAGAATTGTTCAGCGCGGGTAATTGCCACATAAAACAAGCGGCGTTCTTCATCCAGCCCATCCGGTGTGTCCATCGACATGAAGGAGGGGAAGAGTTTTTCCTCCAAACCCACCACAAACACCGATTTGAATTCCAAACCCTTGGCGGAGTGTACCGACATCAGGGTGACGTAATCCCCCGTTTGTTTGGACTCATCGTCCATGTCCGTCAGCAGGGCAATGTTTTGCAGGTAGGAACCCAGGGATTTGTTTTGTTGTTCGGCAGCGGTTTCAAATTCGTCGTCTTCCACAAAGGATTTGATCCCGTCGAGCAGGGCGTTGAGGTTTTCCAGGCGCCCCAGGCCTTCCACCGTTTTATCCTGGTTGTATTCTTCAATTAGTTTGGACTGTTTGGCAATGTACATGGCCGCTTCGTAGGCGTTGAGCGTTTCCGCTTTTTGCCCACTTTCTTGTACAATTTTGATGAACTCCTGGATCGATTTTTGGGTGCGCGTAGCCGCGTCCACGTGCAGGAGCACCTCCCACATGGTCAGGTTTTGCTGGCCGCCCAATTCGCTTATTTTGTCTACCGTGCTGTCGCCGATGCCCCGCTTGGGGAAGTTGATCACCCGGCGCAAGGCTTCTTCATCCCGGGGGTTGATGGCCAGGCGCAGGTAAGCAATCAGGTCTTTGACTTCTTTGCGTTGGTAAAAAGACAGGCCTCCAAATACCCGGTAAGGAATATTGTAGCGGCGCAGGTATTCTTCCATCACCCGGCTTTGGGCATTGGTGCGGTACAATACTGCGATATCCGAGTTGCTCAGGTGAAAGCGGTTGCGTTGCTCTATGATCGTATCCCCTACCCGCTTGCCTTCTTCGGCATCGCTCATCGTTTTGATGACCTTGATCTTTTGCCCGTTTCCCTTACTTGACCAGATTTTTTTCTGAATCTGGCGTTTGTTGAAGCGGATCACTTCATTGGCAGCCTGCACGATGTGCTCCGTTGAGCGGTAGTTTTCTTCCAACTTAAAGACCTTGATCCCGTAGGGGCTGAAGTCCTTTTCAAAATCGAGAATGTTCTGGATGGTTGCACCCCGGAAAGCGTAGATACTCTGCGCATCGTCGCCCACTACGCAGATGTTGCGCGGGCTCCCTTCAAAGTGTACCAACTTGCGGATGATGCCGTATTGCAAAGTATTGGTATCCTGAAACTCATCGACCATCAGGTACTTGAAGCGCTTGCGGTATTTGTCCAGCACATCAGGGTTCTTTTGCCACAACTCGTAGAGGCGGTACAAGAGGTCGTCGAAATCCATTGCCCCGGCCCGTTTGCAGCGCTCGCCGTATTTGAGGTAAATTTCGCTGATGTAAGGCATTTTGGCCTGCCGATCCTGCATTTTCAACTCCTCATTTTCGGCATACAAGCGAGGCGTGATCAGGCTACTTTTGGCCGAAGAGATGCGGCTGCGGATGGTATTGACGTTGTACACGGTTTTATCCAGGTTCATCTCTTTGATGATGGCCCCGAGTACACTTTTGGTATCTTCAGTATCGTAAATGGTGAAGTTGGGCGAATAACCGATTTTGTCGGCCTCCACCCGCAGGATGCGGGCAAAGATGGAGTGAAAGGTTCCCGACCACACATTGCGTGCCTTATCCCCCACTACCTTTTCAATCCGTTCCTGCATTTCTTTGGCCGCCTTATTGGTAAAGGTAAGCGACAAAATTTCCCAGGGTGGCACGCCTTTTTCGATGAGGTGGGCAATGCGAAAGGTCAATACACGGGTTTTGCCCGAACCAGGGCCGGCCACGACCAGCACCGGGCCATCGGTATTTTCAGCAGCTTGACGTTGAACGGGATTGAGTTGATCTAAATATGATGACATAATGAAAGTTTGAGTGTGAAAGTGTGTTGTGTGAGTGTGTTGGGGGCGATAAAAAAATAAGTGATCATTTTGCCAGAGGATTAGATAAGTAAACGCTTCATTTCAAGTGCCTTATCTAATCCTCTGACTCAGGAAAAATGATCATTTATTTTTGCCCCACTACTTGTAGCCACAGTCTCAAATTTCCTCAACTTTCTCAAGCGCGCTCCAATACTCCACCGCCCTACGGGTATGTGGAATACAGATAGAGCCACCAACCAGATTGGCGATGGCGAATACTTCAAACACCTCCTCGCGCGAAACGCCCAGGTCAAAACACTTACCCAGGTGGTAGCGAATACAATCATCGCAGCGCAGCACCATCGAAGCGATGAGGCCCAGCAGCTCTTTGGTTTTTTTGTCCAAAGCGCCGTCCTGATAGGCATTGCTATCGAGGTTAAAGAAACGTTTGAGCACCAGGTTATCTTGAGCCAAAATCTCTTCGTTCATTTTGGCACGGTAATCGTTGAATTCGGTTACGATCGACATGATTGTGGAATTGGTAGGGGGCAAAAATACAATTCTATAGGCAGGAAAGAAATGGAGGGAAAACAAAAAAAAACGGGAGGTGAAAAAACCTCCCGCTGAAAATCCTCGTTAAGAAACCCTTCACAAAAAAATTCTTTCTGTTGTTTAGTTTGTTTTAATTATTAGTGTCGCTCTGTATCCCTGTTCGAAACGCAGATTAGAATCTCAGCATTGAGCTCTAACCAGCGTCTTCGAGCAGAAACTATGATTTGTTACGCGAAACTAGTTGAAAACCAAAAAACTACTGGAATAAGACCCTCCACGCTCCGATTGACTCGGAATGGAGTTATGTTTGACTTTATTGTCTTCGCTTGGTGTAGCAGGTTTAGTTGTTGTGGGTGCGATCCGCAATTCTTGTACATGACTGATCACATTATCGCCACAGGTATCGTTGATCGTCCAGGTTCTCAGGATACGGTGCTGTTCGGCATCGATCTTGTCCTCGAAAGTAACCTGCATGCCATTAAAGGTTCCGGCCAGTACCATTTGATCCTCAATGGTTTCAGCATTGCCATCGGCATCCAGCACGGGGTAACCAGTGTATTCCGGTTGAACGCTTTTGGTCACTTGAGTATTGCGAGGAAAACGGATATCGCCCAAATTGGGCTTTTCTACCGCGATGTATTGGCTGGCTACTACCTGACGAGCTTCGTTGACCCATTCGCGGGTAATCAGATAAGCCAGGTCAGAGAGGAATGAAAAATCTTTTACTATCACTGATTTGCTTGTGGTAGGATTAATTTGCAAGTGCAATTCCTCACCAGCGCGCATGAATACCGATACTTTGCCATTTTCAGCTGCAATTGGTCGGGCATTGACAAAAACAGCAAGTGCGGTGGGGTTAGAAAGGGAGCCCCCTAAATCGTTCCAGTTGAAAGAGACGTACCCGCTGCTGGGCATCTTTACTGTGAAGCGCGGAGCCAGGCGGTCAGCCACAACAACCGGATAATTATTGGTCCCTTCAACCAATAATTGACCGGGAGCTCCGGTGACATCTACCCCACCGGCACTCTTTATACTTGAGTCCATCCAACGAGATGGATCAAAATAACCTACAAAATCATTGGCATTACAACCGAGGTCGTAGCGTTTATCCTGTACCAACAGTGCCGTAGTTTCCGAGATCGCTTTCAGGGCAAGAGGCGATGGAAGGGCACGCAGATCCAATTCTCCCGTACAAACTACTGAAACATAATCAGTACTTGCTTGATGAGAAAGTTGACTAATGACCTGTTGTGGACTGGATGATTTTTTTTCTACAACCACAGAAATGCTTGCTTGCAAGTCTTGTTGGCTGTAGAGACAGTTACTTTGCAGAGCAAACACGAATGCACTACAAAACAACCAAGTGATCCTGATTATAGTACCTTTGCACATGAGGACAAAACTTTTAGGGTAGACACGATGAATTAGACGAACATCGGGCAAGATGGTCACCTGTGGCTACACTACATTTTGGCCTTTGAGCATGATAAAGTCAGGAAAGTGTGGATAGAACGCAATGGAGATAAAAATCGAATTTTTGTAATCGGTTGTCATGGGAAAATGTTTTGGGATCAAAATCTAGTCCTCAACTGGACTTTTGCATTTGTTGTAGAACAAAGATAGCGGTTAAACCCGTAGCCTAGTGCATTTTTGTCACAGAAATTTCATATTTTTTTTCAGCTAATGGATTTAAGCTTCATTTTCTTATGAACAAACAAGTCAAGAACGAGTTTACTTCAAAAAAATTATGCAGATCAAAAGAAAGGAGTGGCAACAATTCATTCCTCAACCAGTAGAAGCCATCTGGGATTTTTTTTCAAGACCTGAAAATCTTAAAAAATTGACCCCGGCAAAAGTGGGTATCACCATGCTCAGTGACTTGAGTGGTGTAAAAATGTACCCTGGTATGCTCATTCCCTATTACATCAGCCCTTTGTTGGGGATCCGCATGAAATGGACAACGGAAATTACACACATTGACCCCATGCATTACTTCGTCGACGTGCAACAGGAGGGTCCTTATGCTTTTTGGCACCATCAACATCACTTCAGCCCCCAAGACGGGGGGACTTTAATGCACGACATCCTACATTATAAAGTACCCTACGGCCCAATTGGCACCATAGCCGACTTGCTCATGGTCAATAAGATGGTAGATGATATTTTTGAATTTCGGAGGATCGCCATCGAAGATTTTTTTAAAAGATAATACATTTGGTAAAACAAGATTTTTACTTAGTTTTGGAAGACTAACTAAAACAGAAAATGGAACCCATCATTCAAATTGAGAACCTGTGTAAATACTATTCTAGAAAGCAAGTTTTGCACAACATTAGCCTCAGTATTCAGCCCGGACAGGTCATTGGATACATCGGTCCCAACGGAGCAGGCAAATCAACTACGGTAAGAATCTTGGCTGGACTTGATGAGAACTTCAAAGGTACGGTCAAAATCAAAGGTATCGATGTCAAGGAAGACCCCCTGGCTGTAAAACGAATCATTGGTTACATCCCCGAATTGGCCGACTTGTACGATGTACTCAGTCCAATGGAATTTTTGCTCATGGTAGGGCGATTGCACGATATGGAAGATGCCCAAATCGAAGAACGCGCTAGTCGGATGCTCGATTTCCTGGGGCTTAAGGATCAATTGCACGAGCGCATGGACACCTTTTCCAAGGGCATGCGCCAAAAAGTGCTGCTGGTTTCGGGTTTGTTGCACAATCCGGAGATCATTTTTATGGACGAACCACTCAGTGGCTTGGATGCCAATGCGGTTATTTTGGTCAAAGAAATCATTTTGCGCCTGGTAGAACAAGGTAAAACGGTAATCTACTGCTCACACAACATGGATACTGTCGAAAAAATCTCCGACCGCATCATCCTGATCGCCGAAGGTAAAGTCGTGGCAGACGGTAACTTCCAGGAGCTCAAACGCAGCGAAGGCGATACCCTGGAAAAACTCTTTTCTCAATTGACTGGTCAAACCAACTTTGACCAATTGGCCGAAGGTTTTACCCAAACTTTTAACCCCTAAGCCCCATGAATAAACTATTGTTACGCCTTCTGCGCCTCTTCGACGGCTTTTGGCGGCGCATCGATGTCGATCCTGATCACCTGCATACTATTCTGGAGGTCAAATTAAAAATGGATGGGCGACGCAAAACGGCGTTTAATTATCAGCGCTCGGCACAAAAAAAGGAAGTAAAAGGGCAGGATATCCTGGTCATGATCATGATGGCCTTTATGGGCCTGGCGTTTACTTTTATATTGGTGTTTTTTGAGCACAGCTCCAGTGGTTTGTTCCTCTATCTAAGTTTTTGGATGGCCATTCTGGCGCTCACCTTGATCAGTGACTTTACCGATGTGCTCATTGATGTGCGCGACAATTACATCTTGTTGCCCCGCCCGGTGGGTGGAAAAACACTGGCGGTATCCCGCATTTTGCACGTCTTTTTTTACCTAACCAAACTCGTGATTCCTTTTAGTATTTCGGGACTGATTGGAGTGGGGATCAAATTTGGCCCTTTGGCAGTACTCTTATTGGCCTTTCTGATTTTGATGAGTGTGTTGATGACCATTTTTTTTGTCAACTTGCTCTACCTGATCATGCTCAATTTGTTGTCGTCACGCAAGTTCAAAGAAATCATCAACTACTTTCAGATTGTATTCTATGCCTTTGTATTTGTAGGGTATCAGATTTTACCCCGTTTGATAGATTTCCGGGTAATGGGGGGCAATAATCTTTTCACCAAAATATACCTCTGGCCCTTGCCTTCAATGTGGCTGGCCAGCATTTGGGATGTGTTGTTTTACCAGCCTGCACAGCCTATGATTTACGTGCTGGCCCTGATTGGTTTGGTCACTCCCTTTCTGGCGATTTATTTGGTTGGATCCGTGCTGAGTCGCAATTTTAGCCAAAGGATGTTTTCGATTGGCGAAGGAGGCAGCGGCACTGAAAGCTCCCCCCTACGCCAAGCCGAACAACATCAACAAGCTCAAACCAGTTGGGCTAGCCGCTCGGCGCAATGGTTTTGTGGCAACAAACACGAACTTGCCATCTATGAGCTCACCTGGAAACTGACGAGCCGCAGTCGGGATTTTAAACTCAAGTTTTACCCCAACCTCATCATGTTGCCGGTCTATTTTTTGCTCATTTTTGTTTTTCCGGCAGCCCGCGGTTCTGACGAAGCGCTGCAAGAGATGCAGCAGGGTAGTATGTACCTTTTTGGATTTTACTTCTCGATGATTATCCTGATTTCCGGATTGAGTATGTTGCAGTTTTCTGAAAAATATAAAGCCAGCTGGTTTTATCGCACTGTACCCATGGAGCAGCCAGGTCTGGTACTTACGGGGTCCTTCAAGGCGATTATTGTCAAGTTTTACCTACCCGTTTACGGCTTGATTACCCTGGGTTCCGGCCTCTTTTTTGGCTGGCATATTTTGGACGATGCGCTACTGGCCTTTTTTGGCATCCTGGCCTCGGTAACTGGCGTGGCGATCATAACGCACTATGTACTGCCTTTCACCAAATCCTGGGATGAAGCAAGTCGGGGTGGGAACATTGGGTTCACCCTCCTGACGATGATGTTGGCCGGGTTGTTTGGCTTTTTCCATTATGCCATTTCAAGTTTTAATTGGGTGGTATGGGGGCTCATCCCGGTTTGTGCTTTCTTAGCGGTGCTTGCGATGCGGCAGTACAGTAAGACAGGCTGGCGATACATTATTTGGGAGTAAAGCGACAGACTTTGTGGACAGAAGGTCTAATAAAAAAGGGGCCAGGCTCCGTTCAGCCTAGCCCCATCCCATCGCTAAAACACGTTTCATTTGGTTTTTTGAGGTAGAAGATCAAAAATCTCGGGTAACAAACTTCATATGTGCTTGTCTAACGTAGCTTTTGAACGGAAAATGATGTGGAAATTTTAATTTTGGAAAAACTCAGGGGAAACCCTAAGTGGGGGGCAAGGGTATACCCTAAGCTTCTGGAAGATAGTTTTTTAAATAAGCCCCTCACAACCTCCCCGCCAGCACACAACTCAACTTCTGCAACACCTTCCCTCCATCCGGCTCAAACAATTCAATCCAGATCACATACACCCCTACCCTAGCCTTGAGCAGTTCATCCGTCGTGCCATCCCATTTGAGGATCCCTTCGGAGGCCAGGGATTCATTGCGTGCCAGGCGTTTGACTTGGCGGCCATTGATGTCAAATACAATGATGTTGGCCAAATAGCCTGGCGTATTGGTCTCATAAGGGAGCAGGAGTACATCCTGGAAACCATCACCATCGGGTGAAAACTTGGCTTCGTCCAGGCGAAAAACCGTTTCTGCCGCATTGGCTGGATCAGGCCGAAAAACCTGAGAATTGGTGTACCCCGGCGTAGCCCCACCAGCAGAGATGGCGGCTGAATGCCAATTGCCCGCAGCATTGGTGGGCAAATCAAAATTTAATCTTTCCAGCGAAATCCCATCTTCATCTTCCAGTAAGGGACTGTGTAGTTTATTGCTGTAATTGAAAGAATCCAGCGTAATGTTGTTGAAGCGCAGGGTAATGTTTCCGGCATCATCATCCAAAGTAGGTAAGGCATTGCTAAAAATGGCCGAAGAATCCTTGACAACATACCGCCTTTGAAGGTCGTTTTTTGAAACCGCCACCGCCACGTAGCGCCCCGGTGCCAGGAGGTAATCTGCGGTGATGGGACTTCGAATACCCCCCAAGGGTTTTTGCCGATTGATCAAGATCATTCCTCTGAGGCTGATCAGTTTTTGGGATTTGTTGTACAATTCCACAAAATCAGAGCCACCCACCTTTGGGTTAAAAAGAATTTCATTCACAATCAAATCACCCACTGCCGGTGCTTGTGGCAAACCGGTCAAAAGCTGCTGTGAGCTGCTCTGTACATTGCCCAAACAATCCCGAACCCCCGCTGCCAACGTCAAGGTGTAGGCCTTGGCATTTTGTAGCGGTGTATTCAAAATCAAGCGTAGGGTCGTTTTGTTGCTTTGCAAAACGGCGTCCAAGGGACTGATGCCATCGGTAAGGGCATAATATTTCAGGTCTTCGGCGCTAAGAGGGTCTAAAGGTTCATCAAAAGTCAGCAACAACTCCTGGGCACTGGTAGAAACTGCTGTAATCAGACGAGGCCCACTCCGGTCGGTGATTTGATTGTTGATCGAATTGATTCGGCCTGGAGTTCCTCCGGTCGGATCTACACTGGCGCGCCAATTGCCAGGGCAATCAGCAGGAGCACTGGCGCTGATGAGCTCTAGGGCCCAGCCGCCTTGGGCTTTGTCTTCATCGCGGTACCAGTCAGCGCTATAGTTGACCAGATTCACGACAAGCCCTGTTGTTGTCCTTACACTTACATCATCGCCAGCATTGGTCAGCGCCGGAAAAGCACTTACCCCTTGCACCGGGCCAAAGGGCTGAAATCCAGCTGCATTTTCAGGGGCACAAAGGATCAAAAAAGTATTGGGCAAAAATAGGCCTGTTCCTATACGTACCGGAGTACCGCCATTGGAGATTTGTAATTCATCCAGGGCTATAACTTTAGTGCTTTTGTTCCACAATTCGAGGTATTCCACTGCGGGCAATTTCCCCAAGGCAGGTGTGGGGTCTGCCATAATTTCACTGATCAGAATATCGCCCTCGGCTGCTTTGCCAATTTCCAAATAAGTGAATTTGGCCGATTGCACTCCAGCTACATTCCCAAAAGCATCACGAATACCCGTAACGGTACAAGTATACTCTTTTAGGTTTTGCATTTTCCCACTAAGGCCCAAAATAATATTGTTCGGGTTGCCTGCATCACGCTGAGCACTGCTGATGTTTCCAGCAGCGGGGTTGAGGTCGTAGTGGTTGAGCTCGGTAACCGTATTGGCATCCAAAACTTCGTTGAAACGCAGGGTGATGCGTTGGTCGTTTTGGGCTTCAACCCCTAATAACACCGGAGCTGTGCGATCGCTAAACAAAGGGTCAATCAAAATATCATCCAAGGAAAAGGACTTGTTGCGGGTAGCCGTGTAACGACAAATCCAGCCAAAATGGGTGCCCGTGAGATAGGTTTGATCTTGGACATTCCCTTCGACTTCAAAGTTTCGGCCTCCCTTGTAATCGGCTTCTAACGACCACAAACCTGCAGGACTTCTTTTGACCCGCACCCGCACATTGACGGTAGCTGTACCAACTCCACCAGCCCGTCCATTCAACAGTACTGTTATATTGTTGCCATCTTGTCGGCACAATTGCAGCGCGTCTAAATCCCCATTGATCCCACCAACCTGGATAAAATACCCATTGAGTGCCTGACTCAAATTGCTTTGACTGGCGGACAAATAAATCCTTGGATAATTGGTGGTGGAAGGTGAAAAGGTCAAACTGCTTAGAAACTCCCAGGTAGTAGCCGCATCTGATGTTGTAGCTGCTGGCAGGAATAAATAGGTTAGATTGGAAGCAGCTGGATTGTTGTCATTCAACTGCAACGCGCCATTTACCACTGCAAACTTGCTGGAATCCCCACTCCAACCCTGAAAAGTGCCGTTGGAGAAGTCTATACTCAGCTGTGCATGCAAAAAACTGGCAAAACAGCACAGAATAGGAAAAAATATTGTGGCTTTCATGTGTTCAAAGGTAGCAATAAAGATACAATGCACTTATATTTGCCCCACTATTTAGCCGCCCTAGCCTGCACAATTTTTTTCCTCAATTTTTAAACATTTGTGAACATGAGAGTAGCAGTAGTCGGTGTAACCGGTATGGTTGGTGGTGTGATGATCAAAGTGTTGGAAGAGCATAAATTCCCAATCACTGAATTCATCCCGGTTGCTTCAGAACGTTCGGTGGGCAAAGAAGTCGTCTACAACGGGAGCAAATACACCATTATTGGTATGGAGGAAGCGGTGGCCATTCGTCCCGACATCGCCATTTTTTCAGCTGGGGGAGGTACATCCCTGGAGTGGGCACCCAAGTTCGCCGAGGTTGGTACAACTGTTATCGACAACTCTTCGGCTTGGCGGATGGATCCTTCCAAAAAATTGATTGTCCCCGAGATCAATGCTGATACCTTGACCCTGGAGGATAAAATCATTGCCAATCCCAACTGTTCTACCATTCAAATGGTCTTGACTTTGGCACCGCTGCACAAAAAATACGGCATCAAGCGCATTGTAGTTTCTACCTATCAGTCCATTACGGGTACAGGTATGAAAGCGGTGAAGCAATACCAAATGGAGCGCAAGGGCTTCCAAGCCGATGAGATGGCTTATTTCTACCAGATTTTTGAAAATTGTATTCCCCACTGCGATTCATTCCTGGACAACGATTACACCAAGGAAGAAATGAAACTGGTGAACGAAACCCGGAAAATTTTGGGTGACCAAAGCATCGCCATTACTTCCACTACAGTGCGAGTACCCGTATTGGGTGGCCACAGTGAATCGGTCAATCTGGAGTTCTACCAACCGTTTGAAGTAGCCGACATCAGAAAGATGCTCAGCGAAACACCGGGGATAATTGTACAAGACAATCCAGCCAAAAACGAATACCCCATGCCCATGTTGGCCAAAGATCGCGATGAGGTATTTGTAGGCCGCATCCGCCGTGACGAGTCGATCGAGAATGGTTTGAACCTTTGGATTGTGGCCGATAACCTGCGCAAAGGTGCAGCTACCAACGCCGTACAAATTGCCGAATACCTGGCTGCCCACAACTTGGTTGGGCAATCGGTAGTTTCAGCCTAATATAACGGTAAAGACGCGATTAATCGCGTCTCTACTAGTGAATACTAAAAAAAATGCTATTTTTGATTTAATAAACGGAATCCATTATCCGTTTTTTACGAACAATGTATATCATGAAAATTTCGACCTATTTCGGAATCGATTGATAATCAGCAAATTTGTCACCAGTTTATGAAGACCAAGCTCGTACTTTGGGGTACTAACGCACAGAATGAACGATTGCTAATTGCCCTTGAATTGATGCCGGAAGACAATAAAGTGAAAGCCTTTACCTTTCCGGAGCAAATTGCCACCGAAGAGTTCAGCCAACTGATGCTCAAGGAATGGAGAGATGGCAATGCAGTAGAATTTCCGGACGGCTTTTCGGTAGAGGAAAGAGATCTCACGCTCAGTGGCAGTATTTTGCCCGATGGGGTTAAAGCTGAACGTGAAGACATTGTCCAACGCGCTCAAACCGAGTGGCACTTCATCGTGCTGTCTTCTCGCCTTTACCATACTTACCATTCCGAGTTGGGTGAATTTAAGGATCGCATCGAAAAAGCGCTGCGCTTTGAATCCAGCTTGTGGGATGAATTAAAAGGCTTTTGGGACAAAGTACAGGTGCAAGTTCGTGACCGCAATCTTTTCCGTGAGCACGCCGACGCCCTGCGCGACCGTACCAATGAATTGTTCACTTCGCTCAAAGACCTGCGCGGTAAACTGGACGAAGAATTTGAACGCCTTTCCAAAGATAATTTCGAACGTTTCAACCAAATGTTGACCGACGTTGAAAAAAAGGTCAGCGATGGTTTGCGTTTACAGCCTCTTTTTGACGACCTCAAAGAGATGCAGCGCAAATTCCGCGAAGCCAAATTGACCAAAGATCACCGCACCAAAATTTGGGATCGTTTGGACAATGCTTTCAAAGTCATCAAAGAAAAACGCTTCGGTACTGGCAGCAGTTCACCTGCTGGAGAAACGGGTGCTTCAGGAACAACGGGTGATGATCGCTCTCCAGGCGAACGCCTGAGCCGTCGTTACGAAGGTTTGATGTCCGCCATTGACAAAATGGAGAAATCCATCAAACGCGATGAAGACGATTTGGATTTCCAAAAACGCAAAGTCGCCTCAACCGACGGTCAATTGGAAGCGCAAATTCGCCAGGCCAAAATCCTGATGATTGAGGAGCGTATCCGTTCCAAACGGGAGAAATTGGGCGAAATGACCCAAACCCGCGAAGAACTCGATCGCCGCGTAGAATCGCAAAAAGACCGCGACGCCAAAAAAGCCGAGCAAGATAAAATCCACGAAGCCAAACGTGCTGCCGAAGAGAAAATCAAATCGGAAATCAAAGCAGCAGCCGATGCCCGCAAAGAAGACGATGACAAATTGTCTAAAGCTGCCGAGCAACTCAAGGTAGAAAAAGGCGCTCCGACCACCAAAACAGAAGATGCACCAGCAAGTCCTAAAGAAGAATCACTACTTGATGCTGTAATCACTACAGTAGGAGATTCAATGACCGACATGGTGGATACCATTAAAGCAGTAGGGGAAGTAGTGGGCGATAAAATTGGGGATTTCGTTGAAGACCTTAAAGAGGCTTGGGAACAATCCGCAGAAGCCGAGGCAGAAACCAAAACTGAGCCCAGCGCGGAAGCTGAAGAGACTGTTGCCGAAGTAGTGGAAGAAACTACACCTGAAATAGTCGAGGAAGTTGAAGCAATCAAATCCGAGGCAGTTGCGGCAGTCGAAGAAACTGTTGCTGACGTAGAAGAAGCCGTTGCTCCCGACGAAACTCCAGCTCCGGAGGAAGATGCGACTAGTGAAACCGAAGAATCCGAGAAAAAGGACTCAAACGAATAACGATTTTTTTTACCCTGTACTGACAAAAAAAGCGACCGCGTTGCCTGGAAATGGTAGCGCGGTCGCTTTTTTTTATTTTTTTTTGCTTTTTTTTAACCGTTCACCCCCTCAAAACCTCCTTTTGCCAAAAGAAAAAATTCTTTTTTCTTATCCAAAAAAATTATTATTTTCACAATACTTACCTTTAAGTCCTATAAAATCAATGTTTTTACAAGCAAATACTGAGTATCTTTTTTTCACAATGCCCAAAAAATGTCCTTGTGGTATGTAAATAAGCGTCGCATATTTGTATCGTGATCAGGAGATAATGAAAATGAAGTGAGCGGATCACCAAGCTGATAAAAGGATCAGCACTCAAAGTTGAATATGTTCATGGGATTATAATTTGTCAGTGGTCAGTCGTCCCGAAAGAAATTTCGGGACGATCGACTTCTTTTAAAGCAACAATCTTCATGCTCAAAAATAAAAAAAGGCATTTCTCAAACGAAATGCCCTCAAGTAGTAACTAGGTCATGCTCATGGAATTATTGCAAAAAGATATTTTCGTGAGATTACAATTTGTTGTTGGGGTAAAGAATTAGCATTCTATTGCGAGGCCAAGTTACATGGAATATTCCGCCTGTGCAAGAAAGGAAGAATATTTCTATCAACGGACTCAAGAGATTTTTTTTTGGATATGTTCATGGGATTATATGTAAGGGTCGCGCTTAAAGTGCGACTTTTTTTTTGCCCCTACCTCATCCTCTTCTGCTCTTTTCTATTCTTTCAGACTGCATACCTGCAAATTAGTCACCTATTATTTGGCAAAAAATAGACTTTATGAACATTTACGTGCCTAAAAAAATATTTCTTGCGCCATGCGGTAGGTATTGGCGTGTGCTTCCACAATAATGGCCAAACTTTCGGAGTAGCCGCCTCCCATACTAATGGCTACAGGTAGCTTATTTTGTTTGCAGGTTTCCAGTACAAAGCGATCTCGTTCCCTACACCCTTCTAGCGTAAGCCCTAAGCGTCCCAGCTTATCACTAGCCAATACATCTACGCCAGACAGGTAAAACACCAATTCGGGTTGGACATTTTCCAATAAAGTTGGCAATGTTTTTTCCAGAATCAACAAATAAGCCCGATCCTGCGTCCCATCCGGCAACCCAATATCCAAATCGGATACCTCCTTGCGCAAGGGGAAGTTTTTGGCCCCATGCATACTGAAGGTGAATACACGGGGCTCATTTCTGAAAATATGGGCCGTGCCATTGCCCTGGTGGACATCCAAATCCACCACCAAAATTTTATGTACTATATTATGGTGTAGCAAATAATTGGCAGCTACTGCGATGTCGTTGGTGCAACAAAATCCTTCTCCTCGAAAAGCATAAGCATGATGGGTACCTCCGGCTACGTTCAAGGCCACTCCAAATTGTTGGGCATAAAGGGCACATTGCAGCGTTCCGCTGGCAATTACCCGGCTCCTTTGTACCAATTGTGGGGTAAGCGGGAACCCGATCGCCCTGATTTCACGTTCAGTCAATTGTTGGTCACGCAGGCGAAACCAATAGTCCCGAGTATGAGTGAGCAGAATGGTTTCTTCGTCCAGCGGTTCCGGGCTGAAGAAGTTTTTTTCACTTACCGTACCCTCATACAAAAGCTGCTCGGGGATCAATTCGTATTTGATCATCGGGAATCGGTGTCCCTCCGGCAGTTTGTACTTGTAAATTGGATCGTAAGCGATTTTAAGCATAAAAGTTTTTCTATTTTTGCAGCGCAAAAAAAGGACCACGTCGACCCACGATTAAAATCATGGGTTTGAATGGGTACTTGGACACAAAAATAACACATCATGCATTTAAGTGAACAGGAAATCATCCGAAGAGAACACCTGGAGGAATTGCGCAGCATGGGCATCGACCCCTACCCTGCCGAAGCATTTGTTGTCAACGCCCTGGCAAGCGACATCAAAGCACAATTCAACGACGACGCTCCAGAACAGTTCGAGACAGTTGCACTCGCTGGCCGGATGATGGTGGTACGAGAAAAAGGGAAAGTTACTTTTGCCGAATTGCAGGATAGCAGCGGACGCATCCAGCTCTACATTTCGCGCAGTGACATCGCCGATGGGGAAAACTTCGAAATGTATGATATTGTTTTGAAACGTTTGCTCGATTTTGGGGATTACATTGGCATCAAGGGTTTTGTGTTCCGCACGCGAATGGGCGAAATTACAGTACACGTCAAGGAGTTGAAACTGCTCAGCAAATCGCTGCGCCCACTTCCGATGGTTAAAACCCGCGTAAACGAAGCGACCGGGGAAACCGAGGTGTACGACGCCTTCACCGATCCTGAACAGCGCCACCGCATGCGTTATGTAGACCTGACGGTAAATCCTCAAATCAAAGCAGCGTTCATTACCCGCAGCCGGATCATTTCGGCCATGCGCAGCTTTTTTGATGCCAAAGGTTGGTTGGAGGTTGAAACGCCCATTTTGCAGCCCATCCACGGCGGAGCTGCTGCCCGGCCGTTTGAGACCCACCACAATACGTTGGACATGAAGTTGTACATGCGCATTGCCAACGAGTTGTACCTCAAACGTTTGATTGCAGGTGGTTTTGACGGCGTATACGAGATCGGCAAGATGTTCCGCAACGAAGGTATGGACCGGACCCACAATCCCGAGTTCACCGCCATGGAAATCTACGTAGCCTATAAAGATTATTACTGGATGATGGAAATGGTGGAGCAGTGCCTGGAGCACATCGCACGCGCCATCAACCAGGACAATCCTGTACTCAACTTTGGCGAGCACGAAATCAACTACGCCGGGCCGTACCGTCGCCTCAGCATGTACGATTCGATCAAGGAATACACCGGGGTGGACATTTCGGAAATGGACGAAGCGCAACTCCGCGATTTGTGCAAACAACTGCACATCGACATTGACAACTCGATGGGCCGTGGCAAGTTGATCGATGAAATTTTTGGGGCTAAGGTGGAAAAGAACCTGATCCAGCCCACCTACATCATCGATTATCCGATCGAAATGAGCCCCTTGGCTAAAAAGCACCGCAGCAAAGCTGGTTTGGTGGAGCGTTTTGAGTTGTTTGTCAGTGGCAAAGAAATTGCCAATGCCTACTCCGAGCTCAACGACCCCATTGATCAACGCGAACGCTTTGAAGACCAACTCCAACTAGCGGCCCGTGGCGACGACGAAGCCATGGCCATGGATGAAGACTTCTTGCGTTCACTGGAATATGGGATGCCGCCTACTTCAGGCTTGGGCATCGGTATCGACCGTTTGACCATGTTTATGACGAATAACCATACGATTCAGGAAGTGTTGTTCTTTCCGCAGATGCGGCCGGAGAAGGGGGAGTGATCGATTTGATTGGCCAAAAAATAAATGCCTGAGCAACAAGTTTAATCGTCTGCTCAGGCATTTTTTTTATGGGCTTTCTCATTTATTCTTCTTCCCTTGAACTTTCAAGCTCATGTTTTTCAAGTATCTCAACAACTCGCTCCATTGTGATTTGATAAACTTCAGCGATAGCGTCAATACCCAGACCTCTTTGAGCAAGCAGAGGAACACTGTGCTCAAGCATTTGGGCTTCCCCTATTTCGATGCCTTGGACTAATCCTTCTTCACGTCCTTGTTCGCGTCCTTCTTCACGTCCTTCTTCACGTCCTTGCTCAAGGCCTTGCTCAAGCCCTTTTTCCAAGCCTTCTTGGAGGCCTTGTTTTTTAACATCATCTAATATCGCTTCACGAAGTCCCATCGGTATATTGGCATTAGTTAAGTTGATTAAATCCTGATCAAAATTAGCTTGAATTTCTGAATTTGTAAAGGGGGCAATGTATTTTATAAAATCGATGATCAAGCTAATCTTCTCATCGGGAATATTGCGTTGCTTAAGCCGTTGAATCAAATCTAACTTGAGTGCTCTCAAATCTTGCTCGTCTTCTGGCAAATCTAAATGTTGCCACGCTGCTTCCATTATTGCTGCGAAGGGATTGGGGTCTTGGGCCAATTCAGCAGGCAAATGATCACGCAATACATAGCTATTGAACTGATAGCTAAAAGTTGATCCCATGTATTCCTGTGAAAAGGAGGAGAAATGATAGGTGCGTTCCCAATCCGTATAGACAGCTAGACCTGTAATCGGCACCCGGTATTTTTCCCATAGCCGATAAAAGCACTCAAACATACGTCGGTTGAAAAGAGGATCTTGGTAACCTTGAATTTCTACATGTATCAAAAACCAAATCTCTTGCCCACTTTTTAGCCAAACTTTGATCAATTTATCCGCATGACGCCTACCTCCTGGATTATCGGGAATGAGCTTTTGTAGTTCTGTGTCTAAAAACTCGAACCCCCTTTCAAAGTCAATGAGGTGAACAAATGGCGCGAAAAAATATCGAATGAAGTCCTCTGCTAAACTTTCGATAACTCCTTTCCACAAAGCGTCTTTTGAAATATGCATGGTATTGGCTTATACATACAAATATAAGTTTTAAATTAAAAAAATAAAATAATTTTGTTTTTTTAATCAACTCCCCACCGCCGCTTTCCTTTCCAAAATCCGATGAAACTTCAACAAATGCTGCGGATCCTGCTCATTGTACACACACAGGATCAGGGTATTTTTATTGCGCCCATCGTACGGAAAAAGGATTTTGATGGGGTTGTGGATGTAGCCATTGTCTTCAAACATCAGGAGTTGTTTGTTGCGGGAAGGCAGGCGAAACAATTTGAGCTCTTCGGCATCTTTGGGGATAGGAACTTCTCCGTACCCCTCTTCCTTCAAAAACTGCCGTACCATATCGTAGCTCGCAGGCAGGCGAGAGCCGGCAAAAATGGTCTGGTATTCGTAACCGTCACTGGTACCGCCCATGTAATCTGAACCCGCCTCTGGGAATTCTTCCCGCAATGGCATAAGCTGTTTGTTTTTTTCGAAACGCTAAATTAATCGTTTATAGTTGAAAAGTTTAGAGTTGAAGTGTTGAAAAGTTGTCGGCAGCTCAATTTTTGTTCAAATTTCTTCAGATGAGCTCATTTAACCAACTTTTAGGCCGACGGAGACATTTCAACTACAAACTTTTCAACTTTTCAACTATTTCACTGTCCCCTCTACATACAAGCGCTCCGCCTGCGGAAACTCCTTAAAATACACCTTGACCATTTTGTAAAAATAACCAACCTTGCGGGAGCTAAATTCGATGTTGATCGTAGCCGTTGAATCGGGAGGAATGGGTGTTTCGCGCCACTCGGGTGTAGTACAGCCACAAGAAGGACGAACATTAGCGATGGTAACCGAATCGCTTGAACAATTGCGAAAAGTAAAGCTGCAGTCTGCCTCCTTCCCACTTTCCACTTCTCCAAAATTATGGGTATCCAAATCCACCCATTTGATGCAATATTCTTCAGGTAAACTGGTGAAGGCCAGCCCCATTGAGCCTACAACCATGCACATCAGGCTCCAATTTCTCCATTTTTTTGCCAGTGACTCCATCTCTTTTGCTACTTTTTTGTCAAAACAACGCAAAGGCTTTACTGTTTAGCATACTTTATGTAACTTAGCGTTGCTATTGAGAAAAATTCTTACCGAATCAGGCTTTTCTACCTACCTACCTGAATGTCATCCCATTTCCGTATTTAAATCCTTTAGTACCCATGAACAAGAACTTTTGGTTTGCCCATCCCGTATGGCAACACCAGACCATTGCGCTATCAGTACATTTCATCACCTCCAAAATGAATGTACAATGAATGTCCGCAGCAAAATCCAAGTGCTCAAT
Source organism: Saprospiraceae bacterium (assembly GCA_027488855.1). Classification (GTDB taxonomy): domain Bacteria; phylum Bacteroidota; class Bacteroidia; order Chitinophagales; family Saprospiraceae; genus Haliscomenobacter. The sequence goes on along the minus strand of JAIYAV010000141.1, from coordinate 16,698 downwards.
ATTGCATTGGGTGTATTACTTGTCGTGATCCTCGGCCTGGGCTTGAGCTCCTTTTTCACGACCTCCAAACTCAAAAAAACCAAGGATCTGGCACTCAAGCAAAATTTGTACCTTTTTGAACGCTCCATGGAAGATGTCCGTACCTGCCTGGATGCCGAAGAGTACAAATTGGCCAAAATACGCCTGTCCGAAGCGCTCGAATTGCTGAAAGACAGCCAACCTGCAGCTCAGCGCAACGAGGAAGCCAAACGCTCTTTCGATGCCATCTGCAAGAAGTACTGCAACGTTTGGAATTCTTCCGAGTGGGGCTACAGTTACCGTGCCAGTGACTACCCTGAGCTACAAAAAGGATTCGAGAGCATTTGTCAATAAACATCCCTGAACAATTCGCGCTTTTTCAAATAAGCGCATAAAGCTTGAACGTCATGCAAGCACTAAATCCGATTGTATTAACCCTTTATCTGGGCTTGTTTGTCTTTAGCCAGGCGATTGCCCAAGGCGACAACTGCCCCCTCTATGCGGACATCCTCCAGCGTGGAGATAGCCTAAGCCGGGTAGGCAACTACGTTGCAGCCATCAAAACTTACCGCGCGGCGCGAGTGGCTTGTCCTTCCAAAGTATACGAAACCGACATGCGCGTAGAACGAATCGTATATCGACTCGTGCAAATGCGCGAACAAGCCATCCAGCGGCGCGATGAAGTCTTGCAAAAAATTGCGCTCATGGAAAAAGACCTCCAACGCGCACGTTTCAACGAAGAAGTCGCTGAACGCCGCGAGCGACTATTGCGCCAAGCAAATGAGCAAGAAAGAACGGAGCCAGCCCTTGTGGAAAAAAAGGCGACCGCGCTGGTTGAAACCCAGTTGGAGCAAAAAGACCCCTGGGATCTTTTGCGCACAGGCCATTACCAGGAAGCCCTGCCCCTACTGGAAGCCTCGGCCTTCAATGATTTGCAGGACAGCCTCAGCCTGATGCGCCTCGCCCACGCCAATCTGTTCAATGGCCGGATCGAAGTAGCAGAATCCATCTATCGGGTCTTAAAACCACTCCCCTACCGCACCGGGAAATACAAGTCCTTCGCCGAAGCCTATTTGGCCGATTTTAATGCCCTTGAAAATGCGGAAGGTATTCTTGGCAATGGCGCAGTGATTCCAGTTGCCGTACGGGAAGCTTATTTGCGCATTCGGGCAGATCTGGAAAATTACGCCCAGGCACTGGATTTGGCCGAACAAGAGCGCAAAAAATCCAAAGAACTCGCCAAAGAGCTGGGGCCTGAAAAGGTAGAACAATCTGATCCGGTAGTAGTAGACAATACGGTAAAAGTGGACAATAAAGTAGAAGTGGACAATAAGGTAGAAGTGGACAATACGGTAAAAGTGGACAACAGCTCAGCAGTGCTTTTGCCCAATGAGCCCGTTCAATCAAATTCCGATACGACACAGCACGATCCAAACGGCAATGCGGCGCTTACCGATGTGAACCCCACCCCACTGAACGATACTAATGATTCGGTTAATTTGGGAAAAAACACCAGCAATCTTGAAGCTTCTATCTCGACAAAAGAAAGTAGCCCCTTGCACAACAACGCTACCAACTCCCGGGCAAAACTGGAAGAAGACCGCCCCTTGCCCCCTACCCCGGAATTTGTCATGAAGAACTTGATCAATACCGAACTGGACAACAAAACCACCCGTACGGTCAAAAAAGCAGGTGAGCCCAGCAGCTACATCGTCTTTATCGGCGATTTCGACCTCAATGACTATTATGCTCAACGCACCCTCAAAAAAGTGCGCGACCAATACGGCATTATGGAGGCACGGATTCGCTATTTCAGTGAAGTGCTCAAATACCGGATTGTGCTGGCTGAGTTTGCCACCAAGGAAGAAGCAGCCCAGTACACGCTCAATTATGAGCAAAAATACCGGGAAAGAGTTTGGATGGGCGTCTTGTATTAATTGCGAACTGGTAGCTGCTTCGTTTTGTTGGTCAAAACTATTCTTTTATCTTCCCAGGATAAAAGTCTATAAACACCAACAAACATGAAACATCAGCTCGTATTTTTCTTGCTGCTTTGCAGCTTCAGCCTTTGGAGCCAAAACAAAACCATCGGCAAAGTGACTCATTTTGATCCGGCTTGTGCCAATTTGATCGACGCACAGGCCAGCATCGAAGTCATTGCCGATGGTTTTGAATGGTCGGAAGGCCCCGTCTGGGTGAAAAACGGAGGCTTTCTCCTCTTTTCTGACGTACCCAAAAACACCATCCACCGTTGGAAACCCGGTGAAGGCTTAAGCGTTTTCCTCAATCCTAGCGGTTATACGGGCAAGCTACCCTATGGCGATGAGCCCGGCAGCAATGGCCTGCTGATCAACCTGAAAGGGGAATTGGTCACCTGCGAGCACGGTGATCGCCGCATCGCGGCCATGCCCCTGCAATTGGGGGGCAAGCGCACCCTGGCCGACAATTACCAGGGCATGCGTTTCAACAGCCCCAACGACATCACTCAACATCCCAACGGTGATTATTACTTTACCGATCCACCTTACGGCATGCCCCAAAAGGAAAAATCTCCTTTGCGGGAGACGACCTGGTTTGGCGTTTACCACATCGATAAAGCGGGTAAGGTCAGTCTGGTCGACAAAACCCTGGATCGTCCCAATGGCATCGCCGTTTCACCCGATGGCAAAACCCTGTACGTCGGCCAGAGCAGTGGTTCTCAACCCTACATCACCGCCTTCCCCATTGCTGCCAATGGCAAAACGGGCAAGGGCAAGGTTATTTTTGATGGTTCCAAATCCGTGAAAGAGGGCAAATACGGCATCTTCGACGGCATGAAAGTGGACAAACAGGGCAACATCTTCGCTGCGGGGATGAATGGTGTGTTGATTCTATCCCCGGAAGGGAAGCCACTCGGGCAAATTGAAACGGGCCAGTTTACGGCCAATTGTGGCTGGGGGGATGAAGATGGCGGCACCTTGTACATCACTTCGGACATGTATTTGTGTAAGGTCCGCACCAAAACGGGGGGCTGGTAGAAAAAAGGTGTTTTTTGATCGAAAAACAGAAATGCCTTTGGCCACTTCCACGTTAATTGATGTACAAATTAAAACCACCATGAAAAACCCTATTTGTTTTGTACTCCTCAGTTTGGCCATTGGCCTGCAACCTTTGTGCGCGCAGGAGGGATATTGGCTAAAAATCCAACCTAAAGCTGGAACGGAATACCGGTACATCAATAATGTGAACACTTCGGTAACCAGTGGCGAGGAAACAGTGATGAATACCAAAATGGCACAAAATATTGTGTCCAAAATCACTGCCTCAAGCGCCACAGAAGTGTCCATGACCGAAAAGGTCGAAAAGATCAAAGGCAGTAGCACCTCAATGGGGCAAACTTTTGATTTTGACACCAGTAACCCTATGTCGGGCAACCCCACCATGAATGCACAAATGGAACAATTGGTGGGCAAAGAGATAGTTTCGCGGTTTAAACCCAATGGTGTATTTGTAGCTGGCAACAATCCCTTCGAAGGTATCGCAGGTGCAGCAGGTAGTGCCTCAGATTTTCGAAACATCACTGGGTGTGTACGCTTCGCTGATCAAGCCATCAAGATTGGTGAATCCTGGGCCGTGGTAGATACCATTCAAGCCCAAGGTATGGCTACGATTTCCCACACAACCTGGACGCTTCAGCAAATCAAAGACGATTTGGCCATTCTTTCTTCCAAAAGTACCGGCAGCATTAATGGCCACCCACCGACTTTACCTGATGGTAAAATAGAAGGTACCATGAACGCAACGGGTTCCGCCACAATCGAACTACAATCAGGTATTTGTCGTGAATCCAGCCAACGGATTGAGGCAAAGATGAGCATGAGTTATAGTGGGCAATCGCAGCAGTTGACTTCGGTGACGGAGACGGTGGTGAAACGGGTGAATTAAGCCAATAGGTTCAAACAATCCTGCAAACTATCCCGCCAATACGGAATATCCACACCAAACGCCGCCTTAAATTTCCCCTTATCCAAAACACTATAATGAGGCCGCGCCGCTGGGGTTGGGTATTCCGTACTCGGGATGGCCTCCACCTTACACTGCACCCCGCTCAACTCAAAAATGGCCTGAGCAAAATCGTACCAGCTGCATACCCCTTCGTTGCTGTAGTTGAAAATCCCTGAGTGCTGAGCGGCCTGGCCACTTTGAATCAATTCCAGGGTCATCCGTGCGATGTCGCGGGCGTAGGTGGGGCTGCCGATCTGATCGTTGACAATGCGCAGTAAATCACGGTCTGCGCCCAAGCGCAGCATGGTTTTGACAAAATTGTGCCCAAAAGAAGAATACACCCAGGAGGTACGAAAAACCAGGGCACCCGGATGAGCGGTCAAGACCCTCAAATCCCCTTCCAATTTGCTTTGTGCGTATACCCCATGTGGCGTCGTGGCGTCGGTTTCCAGCAGCGGGCGGTTCTCCTGATTGTGGTAAACATAATCGGAGGAGTAATGGATCAGTTGAGCGCCTTTGGTCAAACAGGCCGCTGCCAAGTGCCCCGGTGCCTCAGCATTGATAGCATAGGCGAGTTCCTTTTCCTGTTCCGCTTTGTCTACGGCAGTATACGCGGCACAATTGATACAAACATCAAAATCGGTAGTGTTGAAAAAATCGGTTATCGCCTCTGCATTGGACACATCTAGCACACTGCGGTCAACAGCAATGAGCTTTAGCGTAGGAAAATCAGCTGAAAGTGCTTGCAGTTCACGGCCAACTTGGCCATTCGCGCCAGTGATGAGGATGGTCATAATTGTCTATTGATGCTTAGGAACGATGCTCCCCAAAATACGGCAACACCTGATCCTTTTCCGATAAAATGGCTTCGTTCAGGTCTATTTCCCAATCAATTTGCAGCTGTGGATCGTTGTAATGGATCCCTCCCTCGTGAGCTTTCGAGTAAAAATTGTCACACTTGTAAAAAAACTCCGCCGTAGGGCTGAGCACCACGTAGCCATGGGCAAAGCCTCGGGGTACGAACAACTGCTTTTTATTTTCAGCACTCAAGCGGATGCTGTACGATTGCCCGTAAGTAGGCGATTGGGGGCGGATATCCACCACGACATCCAGTACCTCACCCTCCAAGACCCGCACCAATTTGGCTTGGGCAAAAGAGTCCAACTGGTAATGCAAACCACGCAACACGCCAAAAGTGGATCGCGCCTGGTTGTCCTGCACAAAATTGGCTTCAATCCCCGCTGCTTTGAACGTCTGGGCATTGAAGGCTTCAAAAAAGTAACCGCGCTCGTCGGCCCAAACCTGGGGTTCAAATACCAAGAGGCCGGGGATTGGAGTTGGAATAAACGGCATAAACAATTATTTCTTGCGGAAGAAAATGCTGATCGTAACGCCCGTGAAATTAAAATTTTTCCGCAACTGATTTTCCAAAAAGTACTTGTAATTTTCCTTGACGTGAGTCGGAAAATTGCAGAAAAAGATAAAGGCTGGATAAGCCAATGGCAATTGGGTGATGTACTTAATTTTGACCAACTTGCCACGGTGTGCAGGTGGAGGCGTTTTTTCAATCACATCCAAAAGCAATTCGTTCAATTCGGAGGTTTTGACCTTGCGGTTGCGGTTTTCGTACACTTCCAGCGCTGCTTCAACCGCCCGAAAAATCCGGGTTTTGTCCAGTACCGAAATAAAAATAATCGGTATATCTGTAAATGGTGCAATGCGTTCCTTGATCACTTTTTCGAAATCTCGGGCCGTATTCGTTTCTTTTTCAACCAAGTCCCATTTGTTGACCAAGATGACAATCCCTTTGTTGCGGCGTTGGGCGAGGCGGAAAATCGCCTGATCCTGGGCTTCCATACCCGTTTGGGCATCGATCATCAGGATACATATATCACATTCCTCAATGGATTTGATGGCACGCATCACGGAGTAAAACTCCAGGTTTTCGTGCACCTTGGCCTTTTTGCGAATCCCCGCCGTGTCCACCAAAATGAATTCCTTGTCAAATTTGGAATACACTGCATTGATCGAATCACGCGTGGTGCCCGCTATATCGGTCACAAGGTTGCGCTCCACCCCCAAGAGGGCATTGGTCAGTGAAGATTTACCGACGTTGGGTTGTCCAACGATGGCAAATCGGGGCAGGCTGTTTTCATCAGGGAGCTCGTCAGGATTCAGGTGCTCCACCGCTGCATCCAAAATTTCGCCGCTCCCACTACCTGTGAGGGAACTCAGGAAAAAAGTATTTTCAAAGCCGAGGCTCCAGAATTCATTGGCTTCAAACAAACGTTGGCCGTTGTCTACTTTGTTTACCACCAAAAAAACGGGCTTTTTGCTGCGCCGCAGCAAGTCAGCGACCTGGTCATCCAAATCGGTAATGCCCGTGGTGACATCCACCATAAAAATAATTACGGTGGCTTCTTCAATGGCAATTTTGACCTGTTCACGGATGGCTGCCTCAAAGACATCTTCCGAGTGTTGAACAAAACCTCCCGTATCCACTACGGTAAAGTTTTTATTGTTCCAATAACTACTGCCGTATTGTCGATCCCGGGTAACGCCGGAAATGTCATCCACAATGGATTGGCGTTCCCCAATCAAGCGGTTAAAAAAAGTAGATTTGCCTACGTTGGGACGTCCTACTATCGCGACGATGTTGCTGCTCATAATAACAATGGATTCAGAAAAGGCGGCAAAGGTACAAAAAATACCTCTTTTTTCTGCTTAAATTCAACTCAATTTTAAGGACTTATGCAGATTTCCCAAAAATACAGCTTTCAGGATAGAAATTCCAGAATTAATGGATTATCCCCAATTTTTAGTACCTTTTGGCTTTGTATTCACCCACAGTTCCTGATGAAAGCAGCAAAAAAAAACCTACACCTACTGAGCACCCTCTTGCTGTGTTGTCTTTTGTGTGTTGCTGTCACCGCACAAGGCCCTGCCTATTTAGAGGCTTGCGCCATTCACCCCGAGTTTGATTCTTGTCGCTTGGGGCCGGAACTACGGATTTTGACTTCATCCAGATCCATCCCTTTCCCCCTGGCGCAAACCCGACTCCGTGGGGGACAGGGATTGCCACTGGAAGGCCCCGATCATTTCGAGCTTAAGGGCAAATTCCAGCGTGGTTTGTACGAATATTGGCTGGCTTTTCGGGTGGAAAACCGCAGTGGCCAAAACTTCCCCCTGGGCATTGAACAATCTTTTATCCAAAACGCCTGGGTCGAAGTGGATCGACACAGTTATCCTTTGCCGAAGCCCAAAGCCCAAAAACAACAAAATATCGGCTTTAACCTGGCGGCCAATCAAGTGTATCAGTACACCTTGCCCATGGGCAAAACGGTCATTTTTTACCTCTTGATCAAAGACAATCGCCTGGGTTTGGACCTTGCTCCAACCCTTTGGAATCTGGGTGGTTTCAGAGTGGCGCAAGCGACCAAATTAAAAAATCTGGCTTTTGGCCAAACCATCTTTGTAAGCCTGTTTTTTACGCTGGCCATAGTGAGTTCCATCTTTTACCTGTCTCGCCGGCGCGAGGTATTTGGGTGGTACACAGCCTTCAAATGGAGCCTGGCGCTGTATTTTCTTCAGGAAATCATTGATCAAAATGCGACCGAAAGTGCTCAAGTACCCTGGGTAGATTGGAATTACACCAAGGCTGGGCTCATGGTGACCGTTTTTTTTACCTATTTGCAATTCATCCATAGTTTCGTCAAAAAGCGAGTTGGCGCAGAGTGGATTGAGTCCATTCAGGGGTCTGCCCGCTTATTTTTGCTGGGTTACTTTTGCTTGGATCTGGTTCTGCTTTGGTTCAATCAGTTGTATCTCAGTTGGGTGCTGTTTTATGTTTTTTTGTGGATCGTGGTGTTATTCAGCATGCGTGCGATTTGGTTTTTGAGCAAAGTCAATTATGCCCCCACCAAATTTATCCTTCGCAGCGCTTTTGCCCTGATTGGTGGTTTTTTTCTGTCCTTACTTGCTTTTACTTTTTTTGAAGAACAACTGAGTAGTATAAAGGGGGTTGAATTGGGCTTTTTGCCCATCGGGATTGGTGGCTTGTTGGAAAGTGTGTTCTTTTTGGTGAGTTTGGGTGAACAGGAAAAAAACTGGTTGCAAGAACACCTGGCTTTTCGCGAGCGGGAAACCAAAGCCCTGGAGCGCCGCCACATCCACGAGCACCGTTTGCAAATAGCGCTGGAGCAAGAGCTGGCGGAAGTAAAACGGCAGCTCGAAGTACAAGAAAAGGCGATCGTCAACAATCAGGAACTGGACTCAAAAAACCAACGCGAACTGGCTTACAAACGCCTACAATTGCGCACCCTTCGCTACGGCTTTTTGGCCAAAACCAGCGATGACATCCTGCAACAACTCAACCTACACCTGGCCAATGACCAGGTACAAGCTGCGGATGAACAACTCACCCGCTTTGGAGGCTTTGTACGCGATTTGTTGTTTTTTGCTGCCGAGCCAAGCATTGCCATTCAAACTGAATTGCAACTGTGCAAACGTTTGGTACAACTCAACGATTTTCCCATCGAATTGCCCGGATCAGCCTTGCAACCACAATGGTATTGTCCTTCTTTGTTGTTTTTGTCTTTGTTGTACCACAGCGCAAAATCTCTGCCTCCGGGCAAACCCTGGCCGCGGTTGGTACAGGAAGAAGCAGCTGATTGGGTGAAAATCAGTTTAGAAAGCAATAGCCTGGGTTTTGAGCCCTCCAAGGCCCAGCCTGAGATTTGGATGGATGCTCAGGAACAATTAAAAAACTACAACCTGGGTACCGATTTTAGTGGCGTATTGCAGGAAAGTCCCGGAGGCTGGACCGTGACCATCTACAAAAAACAACCGTGAGATGATCGTGGGGATTTATTCAATAAAAGGGCTTGGTTGTTAAAATACCAAAACACAAGCACTCGAAAACGTTTAACATAGCAAAAAACATACAATATGAATAGGGCCCGTCAATGGCTGCTTTGTTTTTGCCTCTGCGGGTTGGTCCAGCTCTTGCCAGCTCAGCCCCGGGTCAATGTGCAAGCAGTTTTGGAACGACCACTGACGAATGAAGGCCTGGGTTATCATTTCCAGCCATTGACATTAAATTTCCCTACCAACCTCAAGATTAGCCACTCATCCATCAGGGATTGGTATCTGGCCAATGCTCAGTCAGCTAAAGCCCAAACCAATGAATTCCCTGCCGATGGTAAAAGTGTGTTGACGGTTTTTATCCTCCATAATCCATGGCGAGATACCGTTCGGCTCATTTTCCCACTCCCGACCCTCAAAACCAAATTGAAATTTGGGATGATTCAGCGGGGAAATGGTCAATCGCTGCATTTTTACAACGAAATCAGCAGTTGGGATCGACAATCCTACAACAGCTTGGTGTATCGTCCAGAAGAAGGAAAAGTCCTGCTGACCATTCATCCGCTGCAAAATGACACCATTTTTGTGTTGTGCAAGGTGGCCAAAAAACACCACTTCCAATTGTACAGTGCCCAAGGCTATCAGGAACTTACCGGAGTACCCGCCCTGCATTACCTGATGTTTTATGTGGCCTTACTGAGCTTTTTAAGCTTTTCGATGTTGTTGGGCATCATCCAATACGTGCAGCAACGCGATGTGGCGTTTGTTTACTACGTCATTTACCTGGGTTTGATGTGGTTTTTGATTTTTCGCCGACTGGAAAAAATCAATCCTTTCCTCGATTTGGGTTTCTACTTCCCGGCTACCTCCTGGTGGTGGGAACATTTGCGGGCACCCGTGTATTTGCTTTCTTTTGTGGCCTACCAAATTTTCATCTATTACCTGCTCCGCGATCGGGTGCATTTGAAGTGGCTGGAAAAATTCATCCTTTGGAGCAATGTTACTCTGGTTTGCCTGATTCCGTTACATTTCCTGACGAAGGTGTACTGGGAGCGCCTGGATTTTATGCAGGCGGTGCTGGCACCTCTGGCCATTTTCTGGATTTGGAATTTTGTGAAGTTGTACCGGCGCAAGCTAGGCGTGATGGTAGGATGGGTTTTGTTTGGCTCGTTTTTGGCGGCGGTGGGTACCATTCTGGGCAATTTTATCGGCACCCGGTTGGGCGGTGAAAGCCCATTGACTTTTTTGCACCTGGGGGATATGCCCCTGCACGTAGCCATTGTGGTAGATGTACTTTGCCTGGCCGTCGCCTTGAGTTTTCGGCACCACAGCATTCTACGCGATCGCAATGAAGCCCAAAATCTGGCCTTAAAAACCGCCAAAGAAAACGCCAAACACGCGAAGACACTCAGTGCTGCGAAGAAATTGGAACTGGATCATCGAAAATCGGATCTGCAAGCACAAAGCAAAGGGCTCATCCGGCAGCAACTCAAAGTCATTGAAACCCAAAAACAACAGGCCCTAGCAGAAACGGAATTGCTCGCCTTGCGCGAACAGCTCAAACCCCATTTTGTCGCCAACTGCATCAATTCCATCCGCAACCTCATTGCCCGCGACAAAGCCGGGGACGCCAGTTTGTACCTGTCCAAACTGGGCATCTTATTGGGACAAATCTTTGAGTTGACTGAAAAATCAACCATTTCCTTGCGCGAAGAATTGGATTTGCTCAAGTTGTACCTCGATCTGGAACAGTTGCGTTTCCGGGATCGTTTCAAAGTCGTTTTTGAGCTCGATCCAGAGATCGACCTAGATGCCATCCAGCTGCCGCCGCTGTTGCTGCAACCTTATGCTGAAAACGCCATCAAACACGCGTTCAAGGACAATTCCCCGCACCAAGCACTGGTGATTGCGGTAAACATGAACAATAAAGGCGAAGTCATTCTCGCCATCGAAGACAATGGCATTGGACGCAAAGCCAGCAGTGAAAAGGGCAAAGAACTATCCCTGGCCAGCTCTGGAGTGGGCATGGGCCTGTGTGCCGATCGCCTCAAATTGTTCAACGAACGTTTTAATCAGGACGCGGCCATCCATATCGTGGATCTTGCCGATCGTGGCGAAAATACGGGCACCCGCGTTGAAATTCATTTCCCATCCCCAAAACCCGCATGCCATGATGATCAAAACCATATTGGTAGATGACGAAAAAGACGCCCTGGAAGTACTGGAGCGCGACCTGAGCAATTACTGCCCGGATGTGGTGGTCATCAAACAGTATCAGTCGGCAGTGGAAGCCAAGGCTGGCATTTTGGAGCTGCGCCCAGATCTGGTCTTTCTCGACATCGAAATGCCAGAAATCAAGGGGGTTGATTTGGCCAAAAGTTTGAAAGCGGAAGGGTTTGCACCTGCCATTATTTTTGTGACGGCCTACCCGCAGTTTGGCGCGCAAGCTTTTGAGGTAGATGCCGTGGATTACCTGATCAAACCCGTTGAATCGGATCGTTTGCGGCAGGCGGTAGAAAAATTCATGACCCACAACCTGGAAGGGCAGATTGCCGAATTGAATAAAAAGCCCCCCACTTTTATCCGCATTTCCAGCCAGTCGGGTTTTGACTTGCTAAAAATCGACGACATCTGTTACTTGAAAGCGGATGGGCCAATTACGCGTTTTTATATGTCCGACAACCAGCCCGTAGGTGCAGGCAGAAACCTGGGTATTTTTGAGCGATCCCTGGCCGGGAAAGGTTTTTTTCGCGTCCACAACGGCTATTTGGTCAACTACAAATACATCCGGCAATACGACAACCGTGAGTCTTGTATCGTGCTGAGTACGGGGGCAAAAGTACCCGTTGCGCAGCAGCGTTTGCGCGATTTTTTGATCTGGTTGGATGCGTATACGGCTTAACATCATTTTACGCAAGCATATTGTGTTTCTAAAAACACTTCAACTATTATGTGAATAAGTGCAATTGTCCCTTTTCACAGAAATGCTTGTGTACATGATTTACTTTTGAATTGTCAAAAACAACTGACACTGAACACCTAAATCTCAAACCCAGTGAAACCTGAACTCCAGTGAGGGTAAAGCTGAATCACCAGTTAAAGACAAACACCACTGATCCTACATGTAATTCCCATTAACCGTTTGACTGTTTGTAAAACCAAACACCATACTCCTCCCCCTGCGGTGCAACAATAGAACCTGAAGCATTTTCCTCCTATATTATCCTCACCGCAGGGGAATTTTTTTCTGCCTACTTAAATTTGCACCCACATTTTTTCTCGCCTAAGCTTGTTTATATTTGCAAGCAAATTCAATGTTTATGTTCACAGGCATCATCAAATCGCGATGCCTGGAGGCGCGTGATTGAATACAATCATGCTGTAGCAAACCCTCCCAGCTCTCTCATTTCTTTAGGTTTAAAGCCAGGAACAATATCTGTTTTAGGTATCCCGAGTTCACCCAAATCTCGGTCAACTAAAATTTCTGTGTTGTTCTGCTGTACCCATACCTTTCCATTGGGCTTAAGGTCGAAATGTATCAATATTTGGTATAAAAATTTATGCCCAGCCCAGCCCATTGACAACAGCTGGAAATGCCCGCCAGATAAATCAACAATAGCCTGATATTCAAGCAAATTACCCAAGGCCGTATTTCGTTCTTCTGCCATTTTGTTGACGTAATCGGCCAAAATTTGGGCGTATTGTTCCGTGCTCGTTATTGCTTGATCCATCGTTCAATGCTTTTATTATCTGTGTTGTAAACAATGATTCTGACTTTGTTTTCTCGTAAAGAAAATTGAACACCTCTTCTTTGGCATTCCGTCTCATAAATTGCAACTGGGATAGCGATGTATAGTATTCTGTTTGGGTCTAGCATAGTCAATCCACCTCGGTAGTTGATGTATTGACCAAGCGCTCGGTGGAATTCATATGCAAATGATATTTCCAAAAAGCTCTTTATTTCAATCGCAATCAACTCTGCATCTTTCTCTGCCGCAATTAGCCGCTCTGCTCCAAGGTCTATCTCCCAGTCTGGATCCCATTCGGTTAATTTATAAGGATCATGGGTGATTTTCCAGCCCTCTTGTTCCAATGCTAGTTTAACGATTTGGTGGTAGTAGTCTTTGGCCATGTTTTTTTCAAGAAACTTCTTTACAAAAATAGGTTTCCTTGCTGCATTTGTCAACCTTAATTTTCTAATAGTTATTTCTCTAGTTGAATTTCCTCGCTAGTTCAAGTCTCCGTTAGTGTCAACTCTCCTTCCGTTCTGCCAATCACGTGGATGTGATTGCTCATGATCACGTAGGCACAAACCATAAGACCTTTTTCTTTCCGGCAATAAGCCAGGCTTTCGATCAGGATGTCTCGATACGTCTTTCTGGTGAATACATCCACCCAACCCACAACAGTACATGTAACGTAATTCAAACCCTGCTGATCCAGGATGCGGTAACGTGGCATAAAGTTTTTGCATTAAAATACACGTTTTTTCTTAAAACCTGCATTGAGCGTGTGCTTTTTTCGTACCAGCGTGCATACTCGTGCGTCTTGAAGACGCAGGGATAATGGGAACAAGTCAGAGACTTATTCCAGCAATACACTTGCGACAGCGGGGTAAAGCCTTGCACTAGCGGGCCACTGGCGTAAGTGACTTGAAATACTTACACCAGTGGGGCTGGAAGACCTGGGCTAGCGGGGTTTACAATTTTTTGGGGGGTGCGTAATGTCAGTTACAATAATAAATCGTAGGTAATTTTTTTCACAACTCCATTTTCCAAGTAAATAAATACTTCTGTAGTTTCTTCATCGCCCACAATTTTAATGGTTTTACAATCCTTTGAAATTTCAATTTTGGCAGATATTTCGAGTTGCTCCACAGTCATGCCGATTTTTAAGTTTTGACAAAGTTTGATTGTGTTGCTCGAAATTACTGCAGAATAAAGAATGTCCCTTTCTTGAGTGCGCAAAAATGTGTAGTTGTTCCCAGCCAGTTTTAATTGATAGCTTGTGTCCATTACTTCTTCCACAAACTCGTTTTCAACCAATCCTTTTTTAAATACGCTATTATTATCCTGAAGAAACCCACGAATTACCATTTCTTCATCTTCTGAAAAAATGTTGTTGGCAATCTGGGGAACAATAAAAAAACAAGTGGGCACCGGTGGCTCATTTTGTATTGTATCCCTTACCTGCTGTGTAACAGGACTAGAATTTGACAGTTCTTCTTTTACTGTTCGATTCGATTCTTTGCAACTATTGAAAAAGCATATTATAGTTGCAACTGTAGCAAAAACAAAAATTGGTTTCATATATTAAGCTTTTGGTGCTTTAGCTGCTTTTCGAACTTTTGGTGCATTTCTAAGCGACGGGTTCGCATACCTGGGATCCAGTCTATTACCCTGTGGATCTCTCATCTCATAATGCAAATGAGCTCCTTTAGAACGACCATTATTACCCATAATTCCAATGGTATCGCCTTTTTTAACAGATTCGCCCGCCTTAACCTTCATTCCATCTTTAAGATGAAAGAAGCTATGTTTCTGTCCACCCACTCGTTCAAGTCTTCACAATCAATTATCAAGGGGAAGACTTGAACGAGCAGGGACTTTAGTATGTCACAACTTATGAGCTAATGCACTAGCTAGATCATTCGTAGTCATATAATTTAGGTGAATTCTCAATGTATAGCACTAAGAATTCAAGTAGAGAATCTGTTATCGGCTTGAAAATTAATTTATCTGGAATAATGCCAATTGTATAATTTCCGTCTTGATTTATTTCAAGACCATACCACCAGCTTTTATGCATGTACTCTGCAAAAACATATAATTTATGGTTTTCAGCCAAAGCAAATCCTGCAAATTCTTGCTCAGAGGGCAATATTGACTCTAAGGGGTAAAATAAAAAGCCTTCGTTATCTATTTCATTGGGGAAAAAAGAGCTCATTCCATTAACTCTTGAATACAAAAATTTGAAATCAGCAGGCAAGAGTTGGTGAATCATGCTTTCGAAGTTTTCTATTTCTTCTGCTGATTTGGGAACAATCTCAATCCCTTGATTTTGCCAATGTTGGATAAGTCGATTTATTTGCACCATTATCTCCATAGTTTCAAGATTTTTTCCATTAACTCCTTACGATGGACTATTTGAGTGTTTTTTAGTTTGTCACCACCTTTCGCGAGCGCATTCGTGTATTTCACAAGTTGTTCTTTAACCCAGCTGGCACAAGTGTTCCGTAAGACTAAGCTCTTCAAAATCAACCCAAAACATCGGGCTACCGCTGGTTCAACGTCTCCAGACTTGAACCAATATCCGGGCGTCTCCAGACGCAAAAGTATGCACTATGCCAAGAATAAAATGCTAATCATTAGTGAATTTTGCTAGTGCTTTTCTCGTACCATCGTGCATACTCTTGCGTCTGTAGACGCGGGGATAATGGTACAGGTCGTGAGACCTGTACCAGCGGTTACACTTGCGCTAGCGGGGCGATTGAAACACTTACACCAGCGGGGGTATTCCAGAAATAGACTTGCGCCAGCGGGGCTACCGATTCCATGACCGCAAAGCGGTGCCTTGCAAATCCCAACCCGCTGGCGTGGCAGACTTACGCCAGCGGGGTCTGGATATTTAACCTTTAGTCTTCCTTCTGAAATTTTTTTACTTGCTACGTAGATCAATTGGCTCTTATTTTGGAATAGTTAACATATCTGAGTTGTTACGGTTACAGTCGGCACAATCCTTTTGGAAATGCTCAACCTCAAACCATAACAACTCAGTCGTAAAAGGTGGCTTTAGAAATACGACCTTTTATCATTCAGGGCGTTCCTAAAATTCTTTCTATTTCATTATGTATCTCTGCTTCTAAAGTTATGTAATTTTCATTTACAGCCAGATTCAGCCTTTGGCTTTGCCATTCCATGAAAATCGGGATATACCATAGCAGCGACACTAAATCTTTGGGTATACATTCAACATCATCAAAAGATATGCCTTGTAAAATCTGAAGAAGATTTAGACCCTTTTCATGATTAAAGCTGGAATCACGAAGTAAGCCTAAAAATCCATCCTCGTCCCAAGCCAAGTTTAAATCATCAGTAAGTTTATTCATAAGCATTTAGTTGTTTGGCTTTACGACCCACTCGACCAAGTCTTCCCATTAATACACAAGCACAACGCTGGTGCAGTGTCTCCTGACCTGCACCCATTATTCCCGCGTCTTCAAGACGCATAAGTATGCACAATCTTAGATAAGAGCGACAGTCCCTCATTACGATTGGTCATCATGCCCTGGCAGATATACAAAGCTGCTCCCTGGAAGATAAGGCTCAAGCAAGTCTACCTCCATTAAACATCCCTGGTTTTCTAATGTATAATTCCGAGCACTGTTGTACAGATACTCTTCCTCTTTTTCCACCCATCCTGCCCGAACCGGGTTTTGATGAATGTAGTCTACTTTTTGCCAAACTACCTTTGGCGAGACCAAAGCAATCATGTGGACGTGATTGCTCATGATCACGTAGGCACAAACCATAAGACCTTTTTCTTTCCGGCAATAAGCCAGGCTTTCGATCAGGATATCTCAATAGGTTTTTCTGGTGAATACATCCACCCAACCCACAACAGTACAAGTAACGTAATTCAAACCCTGCTGATCCAGGATGCGGTAACGTGGCATAAAGTTTTTGCATTAAAATACTCGTTTTTTCTTAAAACCTGCATTGGGCGTGTGCTTTTTTCAAACCAGCGTGCATACTCATGCGTCTTGAAGACGCGGGGATAATGGGAACAAGTCAGAGACTTATTCCAGCAATACACTTGCGCCAGCGGGGTATT